>NZ_JBLTIM010000087.1:0-225 GCF_055362665.1 Lactobacillus fornicalis | reverse complement strand
CTTAAGGGCTACTTTACCATTAAAGAAGTATGCAAAAACTAATATAATCGAAATTGTACCTATATAAATTAATGGCAAAGAAGAAATGTTGCCACGGAATAATAGGTTAGCACCAATACTTAGTAAATTTCTTTTGGCATCGATGACGGGTGCAGGTAGATGATAATTTAACTTATTTTCTAGTAAATTATAAAAAGTTGGAACACTCGCAAAAGCAGATAGAAG
>NZ_JBLTIM010000086.1:0-241 GCF_055362665.1 Lactobacillus fornicalis | reverse complement strand
ATGATTGCTAAAGTCAAAATATAAAGAAGAGAAAATTTAAGTTGTAAAACTTCCTTAGTTAATCCCAATATAACTAATGGAAGAAGAGCTACTGCATCAAGCCACATTAAATTCCCCCAGTAACCAATTACATAAGAGGATAGAGAGTAAGCTACACCTAATGATATAGCTATTGGATAAGAATTATTATTTAATCGTTTTGCCAAATAATAAAAAGAGCTAGACGCAATCATAATTTTTA
>NZ_JBLTIM010000085.1:0-639 GCF_055362665.1 Lactobacillus fornicalis | reverse complement strand
TTTTTGTCGTTTTTTATAATGAAAAAAGTAAAGCGTGGTATAAAACCACGCTTTTTAATATACTGCACCTTCATAAAAACCAAATCTTGGTTTATTAAAGTCAAAATCTTTTAATTCGCTAATTTTAATAGCGTTATCACAAACGCCCCAACTCATTAAGTTAATTGGCTTACCCAAATCTTCATCTGGAATAACCAATAAAACATATTTACCTTGGCTCATGGCATATCCTAATTCCATACCTAAACCTACATCTTCTTCCTCAGGAAGATATACACCTAGCATTATGTCACTAGTTTTAATTCCAATTAAGTCATTGGTGTATGTAGCACTAGCCCATTCTTTGTCATGTAAATATTCTGGATGTTCATCAACGCGAATACCTTTGTATTGATTTTGGAGTGGGACATAACTATGTTCCAAATCAATAGTTGGATTTTCTTTTAATGCAGTCATTGCAGCATCATATGCCTTAGTTTGCTTTTCATTAAACCAACCTGCACCAAAATAAAGTGTTCTTGTTCGTGTCATTTTTCTTTCCTTTCAATATTCTCTAAATTAACTCTATCATGAATTAATTTTAAATCTAGTCTTGATATTAAAAAAATAAAAGTACACATAACATATACGCGTGGTGCT
>NZ_JBLTIM010000084.1:0-249 GCF_055362665.1 Lactobacillus fornicalis | reverse complement strand
AACATGTAAAGAGTCCAACTGAAATTCCACTTTGTTTTTCAACTTACTGATTTAACAACCTTCTAAAACGCATTCTTGTCTTTGTCTTCTTCATCTGAGGTTTTTCAACTTACTGATTTAACAACCTTCTAAAACATCTGAGGGCTTCGATGCTAAATAAAGGAAGTTTTTCAACTTACTGATTTAACAACCTTCTAAAACGTATACCAGTTAATCAAATCTCCACGGTATGTTTTTCAACTTACTGAT
>NZ_JBLTIM010000083.1:0-650 GCF_055362665.1 Lactobacillus fornicalis | reverse complement strand
CTGTTAACTTGCAACCAATAGGTGTTCATATTCCTAAAAATGGGAAAGTAGTCCTAAAAATCTATCTTCGTAAAAATATAAAAAATAAAATTATTATAGATCCTAAATTATATTTACTAAACCAAAACAATTTAAATAAAACTATCAAGCTTGTTAAATCTCGTGCGATGTCATTAACAACTTGGAAAGGGAACTATATAAGTGGTCACATCCACTTGAAACGAGGCCAAGCTTTAATAACTACATTTCCATATACTAGTGGTTGGCAAGCAACAGCAAACGGAAAACCTGTAAAAATCACTAAAGCACTAAATCGTTTCATTTCTCTAAAATTACCTGCTGGCAATTATAAAATCATTTTTAAACATACAATGCCTGGCTTAAAATTAGGAACAATAATATCAATAATTGGTATCGTTCTATTTGGAGCTGAAATTCATCATTTTAAATATAAAAATCATAGAATAAAAAAAGGCAAATAGTTAAAAGCTGATATTCTTCGTTTTTTACAAAACGTTGATATATCAGCTTTTTTATTTTGCAAAAATATTTTTATTACATTCAAAGCTTTCCCCTTTTTACATACAATATACTCCTTATAAAAACTAGCTTTTCCATGTTAGAATGGACTAGTATATTTTCATTACTTT
>NZ_JBLTIM010000082.1:0-1413 GCF_055362665.1 Lactobacillus fornicalis | reverse complement strand
TACTTCTTTTTACTTTTTCTGGATTAATTTCCACGAAAATTTACCTATTGTGGCATGGGGGGCAACCACCTATTTTCTATCCTTATCGCTTTGCTTTCATTATTACATTTACTTTAATCTATTTAGCTTCAATTTCAATTAATCATATACAACATCTTCCCCAACGAACATTTTGGATAACTAATGCTTTTTTAATCTGTTTTATAATCTATTATGTTTTGATAGTTAAAAAGGTGTTAGGGATTCCCAAATCTTCACTTTTTGCAACTTTAATCGTTCTAGTTATCTCTATAATCATTTTAAATTTATATATATTAGAAAAAATAAATAGCAAGTTTATAGCATTGTTATTAATAGTAGATATTTTCTTAAATACTTGGGTTACTTGGTCAACAACTAGTAAAAATGTGACATCATATAATCCTTATACAGAACAAACTGCCTCTTTAATTAATAAATTGCCTACAAGCGCAAAATCTCAAAGATTAGAGAAATCATTCTTACTTAATAATGACCGAGGAGAAAGTTACACATTTAATTATCGCGGCGTTAATGTTTTCAGTTCTAATAATGATCCTCACCTTAGTAAACTCCTTGGTTTACTTGGGTTGCCAAGCATAGGCTATTATACTTATTATTCAACTGGAACTCAGTTAACAGATGCCTTGCTTGGGATTAAAACTTATATAATGTCAAATAAAGCTACTACGGTAAAAGGATTTTCTAATTATGGCTTACGTGATGATTTAGTATCCAATAAGAATTGGTACAAAGATAAAAATAATATCGCTTATAAAATGGCTGTTTTTCCTTTAGTTTTTGCAGGCTATAGCAAAAATAATTTAAATTTAAAGAGTAATTCTGCTCTACTTAATCAAGAAAAAATACTACAATCTTTAACTAATACTAAGACAGTTTATTTCAGTAACGCAATTACTCCGCAAATAACTAGCAATAATATGCTTATCAAAACCAGCAATAATCTAATTAGTATGCAACAAATTAAAAAGAAAAAGTCTTCAGTTATTTTCACTTACCAAGCTAAACCAAATTCCAATGGTTATATCATGTTAGACCCTACCATTATGTCATGGGGAAAATATATTTCCGATGCAAGTAAAATGACAATTAATGGACATTCTTTCAGAAGCTTATCGGTTAATTTACAACCTATTGGAATACATATACCTGAAAACGGAAAATTAATCTTAAAAATTATTCAACCAAATTTATATCTATTAAACGAAAATGCGTTATTTAAATCAATACAACTAGTTCAAAGCAGAAAAATGGCTATAACTACTTGGAAAGGGAACTCAATAAGTGGAACTATTACTTTACATAAGGGTCAGTCGTTACTTACTACTATTCCATATTCTAATGGGTGGTATGCTACAGCTAATGGTAAAAAAG
>NZ_JBLTIM010000081.1:0-279 GCF_055362665.1 Lactobacillus fornicalis | reverse complement strand
TATTCAGTTTTCAACGTGCATTTCTCATGGATACCTTTCGGTACCCGATGGAGGCTAACGGGATCGAACCGATGACCTCCTGCGTGCAAAGCAGGCGCTCTCCCATCTGAGCTAAGCCCCCAATTATTCGTCTTTTCCCTTGAAGCCTTCGCTTCAATGGGCCTAAATGGACTTGAACCATCGACCTCACGCTTATCAGGCGTGCGCTCTAACCAGCTGAGCTATAGGCCCGACTTTTTGCTTGGTTTTATTCAAGTTCTTGAGAGTTACTACTCTCAA
>NZ_JBLTIM010000080.1:806-2222 GCF_055362665.1 Lactobacillus fornicalis | reverse complement strand
TGTACCAATGGAATTTTTAACTAGTGCTGCAGTAGCTCAATTAAAAGATGGAGAAGCTGTTTGGTTTGGTAATGATGTTGGTAAGCAAAAAGAAAATAAAACTGGCTTTTTAGCAACTAACCTATACAAATTAGATGAATTGTTTGGTGTCGACTTAACAATGTCCAAAAAAGAACGACTTGAAACTGGAGTTGGAGAAGTTTCTCATGCTATGACTTTAGTTGGTGTTGATGAAGATAATGGTGATGTGCGCCAATGGAAAGTTGAAAACTCTTGGGGTGAAAAAGTTGCTAAAAAAGGCTACTACATTATGAGCCAAGATTGGTTTGAAGAATATGTTTATGAAGTTGTTGTCCACAAAAAATATTTAACTCCAGAACAACAAAAATTAGCTGAAGGTCCTGCTGAAAAACTCCCTGCTTGGGATTCATTAGCATAATAATAAAAGAGCAAAATCTAATGATTTTGCTTTTTTATTTACAATTTATTACGTTACAATTCAATATTATTTTTTTCTTTCCAATTATAAATATTTATGTTTGGAGATATACTTACTATTGATAAATTAATTGCTTTTTAGTAAGAAAGAAGCAATATTATGAATATTCTTATCTTAGGAGCAATGGTAAAATTGCTCGACAAGATATTGGATTAAATAAGCCAAATACTGATGGGGATAAGCCATTATTTATATAAAATTAGAAATTAACTTGTTAAAAAATGTTGATATATCAAGGTTCATTCAATATAACCAAGATTATCAACATTTTTTATATTATAAAGTTAAATTTTTAAAACATTATCGAAAATAATATTTTTAACTGAACATTCTCTTTGTTGCTTTCATCAAAGTCTTAGGATCTTTGTCATATCTAGGGGTTAGAACCAATTTACTCATTGGAACACCTGCAAAGTGGAAAGCTGCCACTTCACCAGAGCGAACAGCACTTTCCTCAGTAAAAATCATTTGATAAGGTTGCTCAACAAATTCTCCAGTAAAAGCTAAATTAGTTGAATGTTTTGGAATAATTTCAGGACGGTCATTCTTTGCACGATTGTTAAACAAAGCTGAAGCATATGGCATGTAACATGGAATACAGTTGATTACACTAGCCAAAATTTTATCTTCCAAATCTTTAATGTTATGTGGACCTGGATCAACCTTAGACAATTGACCAATTAATTCTTGTAGCATTTCTTTACCAGTCATCTTGATGTACTCTTTGTCGACGAATTCACCCTTGCGCCGTGGATANNTGGTGAACCACAATCGACATATTTACATCTTTTTGACCCAATGGCGTAATTGGAGTGGTTGAAATGAATGAATTCAAGGCATTGCCTGGAACTTGTGTAGTGATTCTGGTAATTTCATTTAACAAAGTATGATCTTTAGTTGTCAAAGTGAAGCTTACC
>NZ_JBLTIM010000080.1:0-796 GCF_055362665.1 Lactobacillus fornicalis | reverse complement strand
CTCACAAGCTTGTTTCCATAACGATGATGCTGCACCATAATCCATATTTTCAGGTGCTGGCGTGTTATAATCTCCTAAAGTTGCTGAATCAGTAATTGAACCATTGGTAAAGAAGACAGCCGTTTGATTATCTACTTCCACCTTCTCTTCCTTGTCTGTTTCTGTATTTTCCATTTTAAGAGCCGTTACCGTAATTTCGTCTTGCATTGGAGTATCTTTAAACTCGAAAGCCGTTATTCTTCGATTCATGATAAATTTACAACCTTGCTTTTGTAAATACTTAATTAACGGTAACATGATACTTTCATATTGATTATATCGTGTCCGATTAACCCCAACTAAATGTTCAATTTGTGTAAATTCATAAATCATTTGATGCATATAGCGTCGTAATTCTTGAGCAGATGATTGTACTCTGAAAGCAAATGTAGTTTCCCACATATACCAAAAATTAGTCTGAAAAATGTGGGGATCATCCTTAAAATATTCTGCTATTGTTACATTATCTAGTTTTTCTTCTTCTGAATCCGGCATCATAACTAATCGGCTAAGCAAAAGTCTATCCATATTGTTTAATCCAAGTTTATGACCATCTACAATACCAATACCGCCTTCAAGCAAACGAGCTTTATCAAAAGTTCTATGTTTACTATCAAAGTCTCGGGTATCTTCTTCTGCCGTCATCCCCGCTTCAGTAACCGAGGGAATTCTTGAAAGTAAGTCCATCAAATCGACATAAGTACGATAATTAAGCATCCTGCCCCCACGCGCAATAAATCCATGGGTATTTTCCATT
>NZ_JBLTIM010000079.1:0-725 GCF_055362665.1 Lactobacillus fornicalis | reverse complement strand
ACTATTTTACGGTCTCGATTTTACATAATTTATTTACACTAAAAACTAGATATCAACTTGGATATCTAGTTTTAAAATTAATTATTTTTTGCATTAATTACCAATTTCTTTTGAAAGCCACTAAATAAAATAGCTACATAAATAATTAAGCCAATTACACCACCAACTGAAAAAGCATTGAAGCCAACTTTAGATAAAGTAGTAGTTATTGGATTAATAACGAATGGACTGATTACACCACCAACTGCATTAATAGCTGTATAAACTCCTAAAGCCATTGATATGCTGCTTTTATTGACCGAAATCGAAATTAAATATGGAAATGTTCCCATAGCAATGCTCATTGCAGCACCTACAATAAAACTACCTATAATTACAGTTAATAGACTATTACCATATGCAATTAATAAATATGATAAACCATACAACAAATATGCAATTGAAACAGAAGTATATTTAAATTTTTTACCAATTATTCCTACAATAAAGCCGCAAAGCATTCCACCAACAAGGGAAAGTGTTGATGTTAATGCCGCTTCAGATGTACCTCCTAATTTTTCTTGAACAATAAATAAAGATATATTATTATTCAAAACATTATTCAGCATCATTATTAAAAAAGCCCAAAATGCACAATAAAAGACATATTTATTTAGTTTTATTCCTTGATTGGATTCAGTATCACTTAAGTTTTCATTTAAATCTTTGAGACCGTAAAATAGTTT
>NZ_JBLTIM010000078.1:0-232 GCF_055362665.1 Lactobacillus fornicalis | reverse complement strand
GGTGTATCACCATCTTTGAAGACAATGTGAGTTGTTTGTTCAGTTGGTGTCTTTGGTTGTACCTTAACTACTTTATCTTCTGGGCTTGATCCATCGCCTGGGAAATCAATTGTTGTTGGCACCTTTTCACCTGGCACTAATTCATAACCTTCTGGAATTGTTGTGTCTGGTACTTCAACAGTCTTACCTGCTTCACCTGGGACTGTTACTTCCTTAACTGGCTTGTCTCCAT
>NZ_JBLTIM010000077.1:0-1007 GCF_055362665.1 Lactobacillus fornicalis | reverse complement strand
AGACGCAATCATAATTTTTATTAATATGATAGTATAAATAGCTATATTAAGTTGATTTGCAGGGAATAATAAAATGATAAAATTTAATGGACTTAAAAGATAATATCCCCAATTTCCAGCCATGCTACCGCCTAACCCATTGGAAAAGCTATAAGAAAAATCACTAAAATTTCCTATTAAGACATGGCGTAAATAGCCAAAAAATGAGTAATATTGCGTTGCAAGATCTCCGGAATTTGGAACTCCTCCGAAGTATGGATTAGTGCCAGTAATTAAACCTGCTAATAAAAAAATGAATGCAGATATTAATGCAGGAATAATACATTTAGGTATTTTTTTCATTTTTCTTTTTTCCTCTTAAGTAAAGTTTGATTTGATATTACGAACTCTTTTATTATAGCTTATATTTGTATTTGACAAAAAATTTAATTGTAACTGAGTATTGTTCATTGACTATTTTGTTACTACCTTATATTATATTGATAACACGAAAAAGAGAGTAGCCCCTTAATTCAGCGTTCAGAGAACTAGCGTTGTGGTGAGAGCTAGGCAGGTTAAGGTATGGCGAAGTACAAGTGTACGGGGCGCAAATCCTCGTTAGCAACTATAAAGGCGCTTTAGGCGCAAACGTGGGTGGTACCACGGCTATTTAATGATTATTAGTCGTCCCTTGATTTAATCAAGGGACGTTTTTTATTTATTCGATGGAGGAAATTATGGCAAAGTTTGACATTTTGGAAGACCTTAAATGGCGTGGAGCCATTAATCAACAAACCGATGAAGAATGTTTAAAAAAGTACCTTGCCGAACATGATGATTTGGCACTTTACTGTGGTACTGATCCAACCGGTGATTCACTTCATATTGGACATTTAATTCCATTTATGATTTTGAAGAGATTCCAATTGGCAGGTTACCACCCAGTAATTATTATTGGTGGTGGTACTGGCTCAATTGGTGATCCATCAGGTAGAAAGACTGAACGTGTACTTCAAAGTGATGAACAA
>NZ_JBLTIM010000076.1:0-505 GCF_055362665.1 Lactobacillus fornicalis | reverse complement strand
CAAAACTAGAAATTAAAGCAGCAGTGAGAGATGAGATTGCAAAAATAACGAATTTTTTGATAAAAACTTTCCAGTTAGTAAAAGTAATGAAAGCTTGATAAAAGAAAAATCCCACTAAAAATAAGCAAGTCATAAAAGCTGTATAATAATTAGCTACAATAGTAATTGCTAAAAATATTACATAAGTAATAGAAAACTTTCCATCAATAATTGAAAGAAGTCCGTAAACGATTATTGGCAAAAAAGCAATAGCATCAAGCCACATTAGGTTCCCAAAGTAACTAATTACATATGCAGATAATGAGTAAGCAACTCCAAATGAAATGGACCAAGTATCAGTGGCTCCCATTTTTTTCTTTGCTAAATAATAAAAGGAGCCTGATGCAACCATAACTTTTAGTAAAATTATAGTATAAATAGCTAGATTTACTTTAGTGGCTGGAAATAGTAAAACTATAAAATTTAAGGGACTTAAAAGATAGTATCCCCAATTTCCTGCCATGCT
>NZ_JBLTIM010000075.1:237-370 GCF_055362665.1 Lactobacillus fornicalis | reverse complement strand
AGACAGAAGTAGGAGATAAAAAAAATATAACTGAATCTGAAAAGTCTGAAATTACTAAGAATGTGACAGATGCAGTACAAGCAAAGAATCCAAATGATAAATTTGAGGTGAGTGTTGATAACCAAGGTAACGC
>NZ_JBLTIM010000075.1:0-165 GCF_055362665.1 Lactobacillus fornicalis | reverse complement strand
TATAATGCAAGTGAAGAAACTAAGCAGGCTTATGATGAAGCAATTCAAGCAGGTCAAGTTGTACTTGACAATGAGAAAGCAACTAAGCAAGCAGTAATAGATGCAAGAAGTGAAATTCAGAAAGCATTAGATGCATTAGATGGCGAAGAAACAGATAAAAGTGAA
>NZ_JBLTIM010000074.1:0-1669 GCF_055362665.1 Lactobacillus fornicalis | reverse complement strand
AAAAAATTTGACAGTTTCTTAAAATTTCTTATCTTGGCTTAACATTTTATTACTTTTAATATACACAAATATTAAATATTTGTGTATTCTGTCCTATCACATCCTATCATAAGCTTTCATTTGTTTATATATCGGTTGATGAAAAATTATAAAGATTTAATCTTCATGTCCATGCTAAGCTTTATAACTATAAAGATACTATTTGCTTATGACAAAAAATGATAATATCATATTATGATCACAGCATATAAATAATATTATAATCATATTTAAATCTGATTGATTTTTTAAAAGCATACTATTGCAATAATATAGTTATATTATCTTTATCTAGATATTAATATTATACAAAAGGTATAAGGATAGGATTTTTGTACAAAGAAAAAGCCTAAAAAGCTTTATACTATGCAGCTTTTTAGGCTTTATTCTGTTATAGGTATCCTTTATGGAAACTTTTGGTAAGTGTGCTAAATTAGCTATTTGATAAAGCAGTCCATCTAGGCTGTTTTTTGATGCTATTCAACGTAGTTAGAATTATAATACTTTTTATATTACGCTAAGCAAGATAATTGTAATAGTTTAGCATTATTTTAATAATATCAAAGCAATATAACATATAGAATAAAATATATATTTATTAGAATAAAATATATATTTATTGATTAACATCAAAATAATTTAAAGGTTTACCAAATTTGTCAAGGCGTGGAGTAATAGATATGCTCGGACCATAGGATAGAACAATATATTCTACGCCAGTCTCTTCATCGTAAGCAACATTATAGTTTATAGTCGGGTTGTGCAGATCATTTAACCTTTTCATGTATCAATGCAATCCTTTCCTTAATATTTTTTTCTTTTTAAGTCGTCATGATTACCGGTATCAATCAAGATCAAGATCAATTCTCCAGTATTTTTATCAAAAGTATATTCTAGAAGCCAGTCATTTTGAATATGTAGTTCATAATAGTTAGTTAACTTATGTGCTTTATGTTTTTTTAATAATTTTTTATCTCTAGTTACTATTGCAGTTACGCATTCGTCTAATAATTGAAGGTTATAGTGCTTCTTTTTTAATTTTTTTAGGGATTTTTTGTATAAAGGCGTAAATTTAATTCTCATCCAGTGAATAGAGATCCTTTCTAAAATCTTCTAAAGAATCATATTCACCTGCATATTCATGATTTTTAACTTGTTCTAATGCTTTATCCAATTCACTTCTACCAACACTTGGAGTAAAAGGTAATTTTCCGTGTTGATTTATATATATAAAATACATCTTAGTAGCTGTAGTCATGTCTAATCCCATTTTTTCCAAATTAGACTTTGTTTCCTCTTTTAACTTGTTATCAATACCTAAAGTTACCGGCATTTTACATCATCCTCCTTTATGTTTTACGTACATTATATATTAAATATACTAATAAAGCAATATAATATGATAAAATCATATGTATGATATAAAGTCTACAGAGCGTAATTTTTTTGCATTAAGTCAGATCACAATAATATTTTAATATTATTTATTAAGTTCAAATATATTGTCATAAAATTACGAAACTGTCAAATTTTTTGTCATCTGGAGTCAAGCCTTTTTCAACCAAAAACAAACTACCACGATCAACACCCAACAAAAATTTGTTGTTATATTTTAATTCATTAAAAAAGC
>NZ_JBLTIM010000073.1:0-309 GCF_055362665.1 Lactobacillus fornicalis | reverse complement strand
AGCGTTAAACAAGCAGATGGTAGATGGTTTTCTACTGGGCTACCTAATGGTTATCCAGATTTACATGGTACACGCTGGATTGATAACCAGTCGTACTTTATTGAAGTTAAATCTCCTACAGGTAAAATTCGTGACGACCAAATGCGGTTCCATCAATTCTTGATGCAACACAATGTAATTCACGGTATTGCTCGTAGTGTTGATGATGCAAAAATGATAATTCAGGGAGGCCTTGTAGGATATGGTTATCCAGATATGGAGATTGAATGATGTCGATTTTATTACGTGAAATTTGTTTGGATAAAGAAA
>NZ_JBLTIM010000072.1:0-1161 GCF_055362665.1 Lactobacillus fornicalis | reverse complement strand
AATCGTGACTGGCTTGGTAAGATGAGCTTGCTCGAATTTTTACGTGATTACGGTAAACTATTCCAAATTAACAATATGCTTGCTAAGGACGTAGTTGCTAGTCGTCTTGAAAACGGAATTTCCTTTACAGAATTTACTTACCAAATTTTGCAAGGGATTGACTTTTACATTTTGAACCGTGATTATGGTGTACAAATGCAAATTGGTGGTAGTGACCAATGGGGCAACATTACATCAGGGATTGACTTAATTCACCGCTTGGAAGGTAATGAACGCCCAGCCTTTGGTTTGACCATTCCACTAATGCTTAAAGCAGATGGAACCAAGTTCGGTAAGTCAGCAGGTGGTGCTGTATGGCTTGATCCTGAAAAAACAAGTCCTTACGAATTTTACCAATTCTGGATTAACCAAGATGACCGCGATGTTGTAAAATATTTGAAGTATTTCACTTTCTTGAGTCATGAAGAAATTGATGCTTTGGCAGAAAAAGTTAAGAATGAACCTTGGAAGCGTGAAGCACAAAAGACATTAGCTGCGGAAGTTACTAAGTTTGTTCATGGTGAAGCAGGCCTTGAAGAAGCTCAAATGATTACTGATGCTTTATTCTCAGGTAATGTTAAAGAATTATCAGTTAAGCAAATTGAGCAAGCTCTTAAAAATGCACCAAGTGCAGAAAGTTCAAATGAAAAGAAGAACTTGGTAGACTTTTTGGTAGATACTAAGATTGAATCTTCCAAGCGTCAAGCACGTGAAGATATCCAAAATGGAGCAATTTATGTCAATGGGAATAAGGTCCAAGAATTAGAATTTGAGGTTGATCCAAGTGCTTCATTTGATGGTAAGTATGTAATTATCCGTAAAGGTAAGAGAAAATATACTTTGGTTACTATTAAATAATAAAAAATACCTAGCCATAGGCTAGGTATTATGCCGTTTTAGCTCAGGAGGTAGAGCACCGCCGTGGTAAGGAGGAGGTCGCCAGTTCAAATCTGGCAAACGGCTTATTGTTGTATTGTTATGCATTATATTAAAAAACAAAAGCTATTAATATGTTACCTATCAGTTTTTTTTGGTTTTCTTAATATTATAATACAAAATGTAAACGCTTTAAGGAGGCCGATAAATATGAAAAATAAAGCAATAATGATAGGAGCAGGGTTA
>NZ_JBLTIM010000071.1:0-2472 GCF_055362665.1 Lactobacillus fornicalis | reverse complement strand
CAAACTATTTTACGGTCTCTCTTCAGGAATATCTTCCATAAGTTGCTTTTTAAGTCGTTTTTTAATTGTTTCAGGATACATTGTTCCTCCAATATTTGTTAATCTTCTTCGAATAAATTAGGAATTTGAAAAGTTTTTAATTTTTCCCAAGAAAATAGCAATTGATTATTGTCATGATTAATCCATACCCCTTCAGTTGTGCAATAAATGACGTAAGGAACTCTACCGTTTAAAAAGGAAATACTATCTCCGTATTCCATAACAGCCCACTTTTTTACATCACTAGCGATATCAAAGTCCCATTTATCTAAGACAATGCTAAGTGGCATAGAATAAACTGATAAAAATTTAAATAGAAAAAGGCGTTCGTTACTCATCACTATCACTCCAATTAATAGTGGTTATAAATTGCGGATATTCATCAGGATAGGTGTAAGACATGATAGCAACCATATCTCCCTTACAAAACTGGATTATTTGGCTTCCATTTATATTAGCCCATGTTTCCCAGTCGAAGAGTTCCCAATCATCAATATCAGTAGTAAAATCAGGAAATATTTTATGAAGCTCATCATTTTTATCATGAATAAAGTTCATTAATTTATTCAGCTCATCGCTCCACTCGAAAGTTGTTATAGTGCCACCGTCTTCGTTATTTAGTGATACACAATCATCTTCAAATGTTAAAGAATATAAGGACCAACTGTCTCCTAAAAAATAAGTATTATTAGCATATCTCCAATCATTTACATTTAATTCAGTGATATCATAGCGGTCTTTTAAAACTTCGCTGTATTTTTTAAAGAAATTTCGTAATTCATTTTTCATCATTATCGCTCCAATTGAAACAAGTAATAAATTGCCCGTTTTCATCTCTTAAAGTAACCATATTGGCTCCAAATGATAGACAATAACCAGTTCCACACATTACATACCAATCATAAAAATCATCAAAATGCCAATCTTTTATATCAATGCTAAAATCTGGGAAAACTTCTTGAATTGTTTTACCTTTATCTTTTAAAAATTCATTCATCACAATTCCCCCACTCAAAACTGGTAATGAAATTATCTTCAATATCACGCAATTCCACCTCAGTGGGCTTAAATTTAAGCATATACGCATCAACTAAATAGTAATAATCTTCATTCAAGTTATATCCCCAGTCTTCTTTATTCAGACTAAAATCAGGCAAAATCTTATGGATATCATTACCGTATCTATCAAGGAATCTGGACAATTCATCTTTAACGTAACTTTTATTATCTTCCATAACTGATTTCAAATATTCATAATGTCTTTGAAAATTAGGTTTGTTTTCATCCCAAAAATTACGAAAAGTAGTTTTAACATCTATATAATCGATTCCAGATTTTTTTCTTAACTTATTTAAGCCGTCTATAATTTCATCAGAATTTTCGCATTCTCTATTAGGTTCAAAAACAACGTTTACTTTTGATGCATTAAAGTCGCAGTCATCAAATACAATGAAAATTCTTTCATCTTCATTAAACTCAATAGTTAAATCATAGTCGCTTTTCCACATGACTGTTTTAGGTGTGTAATTTTCAATTAAATAATCATTAATAATTGCTTTGTTAGGTATAATCCGCATTGTTAATCCTCCAATTTAAATGGAGAAGCCATTATTATTTGGTTGCCATTAATAACGACTTCATCTCCATTTACTCTTTTAAAAGTACGAAAGCATTCCAAATTTAACATTCTAAAATGTTCCCATGGTTCATCAAGAATTATGTGTATATCGTTTATCATATGTACATCAGTATATTTATATTTCATTATCTCTTAGTCTCTAATTCTCTTTACAAATTTCTCATTAGCCCATACATTCAGTCCATTATCTACTTCACGAACCACTATGGGCCTTTTATTAATCGTGTAATGATATGGTGAGCGCCACTCAAAGCTTTCTGCTTTAAATAGATCACTTACTAATTTAATTACACTTGATTCATCAATTTTTTTAGCTTCATAAATTAATCCAAAGTTTTCAGTATAAAGCCGTACCCCATCAAAGGTATAGCCTTTAGAATCTGGATAATGAAGCATATGCATTAAATTCTTTCCAGGTAAAATAAAATCATCTTCTTCTTTCGTAAAGTCTTAGTAAATCTTTTAAATGGTCAAAGTCTTTATCTCCAACTGGTATCTGCATAAAGCTTCTGTATTTTTTATTTAGCTTATTTAAGCACTTAACAATTTCAGATCTATCTCGATGATGAGTAGAGTGAGCTTTTTTTACGTTTAAAATAATTGCTCTTCGATTAAAAACATGAGGAATAATTTCATCATCAATTTTCCAAATAAAATATGGTACTGAATCTTGTGAGCGTAAAACACTTCTACGACTTAGCCAAGAATAGCCATCAAACTGGCCAAGAAAAAAATCTATCTGATCCCAAGTTTTAAATTCTTTAACTCTTTCAGTTTCTTTATCCAAACAAATT
>NZ_JBLTIM010000070.1:0-5648 GCF_055362665.1 Lactobacillus fornicalis | reverse complement strand
AAAAATTTGACAGTTTCTAATTAAAGAAGCTGATTCAAAGGATAAAGCTAAGCTTAATAAAGATATTGCTAAACAAGTTGCTAACTCTTTTATGGGCTATATGTTTAGATTAGATACACTCTTTAGTCTTACTGATGTTGATGTGAAGGACTATAAATTAAAATTTAGCGATGCTAATATTGATGAATCTTTGGATGATTTGACTAGTTTATTGACAGATGCACAAATAGAATTTGTATTAGAACTGCAAAGCATTTATAATACTATAGTTTTAAATGAGATTGTTCCAGATGGAATGAGTCTTTCTGAATCGATGATTAAGAAATATGATGATCATAAGGAAGACTTGAAAATATTTAAAGAATATATTGATTCTTTAAGTGATCAGAAAAAAGCTAAAAAACTGCTATCAGCCTATAATTTATATGTTAATTATCGTAAATCTGATTTAGTAGAAGCTAAGAATTTGTTTAAAAATAAGAAGGTAGGGGACAAAAATTTTGCCGATGTAATAAGCAACTTCGAAGTATTTGGCAAATTTGTTTCTGATAATTTAGATGATTCAGAATTAGCTAATAAGATTAAGGCTAGACTTGATTTAGGTGAATTTTTACCAAAACAAAGAACCAATCAAAATGGAGTGATTCCATATCAATTGCATCAAGTTGAATTGACGCAAATACTTGAAAAACAGGGAAAGTATTATCCATTCTTGATTACACCTAATCCTGTAGAAAGTCATAGAAATAATGCTCCTTATGAAATTAGTGAACTTGTATCATTCCGGGTGCCTTATTATGTTGGACCATTAATTGATAATCAAAGTATTAAAGATAAACAAAATAAAAATAAGTTTGCCTGGATGGTACGTCAAAAGCAAGGTCAAATAACGCCTTGGAATTTGGAAGAAATGGTTGATACTACAGAATCAGCTAATCAATTTATCAAGAGAATGACAAGGAAGGATACGTATTTATTAGCTGAAGATGTTTTACCAAAATCTAGTTTAGTTTATCAAAAATTTATGATATTAGATGAATTAAATAGAATAAAAATTGACGGCAAAAAATTAACAAGTGAACTAAAGCATGATATTTTTGAAAAATTATTTAAGAAGCAAAAAAGCATCAATTTAGATAACTTAAAGAATTATTTATTAGTAGAGGGCAATATTCCAGGTTTGATTGAGGGCCTTTCTGATGGAATTAATTTTAACAATAGTTTTTCAACTTATATTGATTATCGTAATATCTTTGGTGATGAGATTGATAATCCTAATAAGCAAGCTGACTTCGAAAAGATGATTGAATGGTCAACTGTGTTTGAAGACCGTAAGATTTTCAAGCGGAAGCTAAAAGAAATTACTTGGCTAACATCTGAACAAATTAAACAAGTAAGTAGTAAACGCTATTCAGGATGGGGGAGATTATCTAAGAAGTTATTAACTCAAATTACGGATGAAAATGGTGTTAATATCTTGCAAAGACTCTGGAATGAACCTGAAACTTTAACTGAAGTTTTAGCTAATCCGGTTATAAAAAGAAAAATTGTAGAAGCTAATAGTTCCTTTACTAAAGCGAAAGATATGAAAGATATCTTGGTTGAAGCATATACTTCTCCACAGAATAAAAAGGCAATTCGTCAAGTTATGCGAGTAGTTGATGATATTATTGCCGCTGCTCATGGTAAAAAGCCTAGTCAAATTGCTATTGAATTCGCTCGTGAAGATCAAGATAATCCACAAATGACTAAGTCACGTAAGGCTCAACTTGATCAGATATATGCCAAGATTAGCGATGAGTTTTTAGATGATGCGGTTAAAAATGAACTAAAGAATATGAAAGATAATAAGCCTTTGGCTAAGGACAAGGTGTTCTTGTACTTTAAGCAAATGGGTAGGGATGCCTATAGTGGTGAAAAATTATCTTTAGATAACTTGCAAGATTATGATATTGATCATATTTATCCACAATCATTTATTAAAGATGATTCCTTTGATAACAGAGTACTTGTTCAAAGAGCTTATAACAACGGTAAATCTGATAATGTGCCAGTACTCTTATTTGGAAATAAAATAGCTGCAGGTTTGGGAATTACTATTCGTCAAATGTGGAAGAAATGGCTTGAACTTGGACTTATTAGTAAACGTAAATTTAATAACTTGATTACAGATCCAGAAAAGATTTCTCGAAATATGGCTTCAGGATTCGTAAACCGGCAATTAGTAGAAACTAGTCAAGTTATTAAGTTAGTTGCTAATATTTTGCAGGCTAAGTTACCTGATACTGAGATTATTGAAGTAAAAGCTAGCTACAATTCTATCTTGCGTAAGGAATTTAACTTATACAAGAGTCGTGAAGTTAATGATTATCACCATGCTATTGACGCATACTTAACTACGATTGTTGGTAATTACTTGTATCAAGTCTATCCAAAACTTAGACCATACTTTGTATATGGACAATTTAAGAAGTTTGGCAAAGCTGAAAATCAAGAAGATGATCCAGTTAAGAAAATTAAGAAATTCAACTTTATTTATCAGTTGATTTGGGGTAAGGATGATGCAATTTGCATTAGCCATACCAATCAACAAGTCTTTAGTAAAAAAGATATTATTGACAAATTAACTACTGCATATAACTTCAAGTATATGAATATATCACATGCAGTTTACACCCGTAATAATAATATGTTTAAACAAACGCTTTTCCCAATTATTGAACGTACTACGGCTAAAACCAAAAGTTTGATTCCTAAGAAGCTTGATCGACCAACTGATATTTATGGTGGATATAGTAATAATAATGATGCATACCTTGCATTAGTCAAAGTAGATAAAAAGAGGGGGTCAGAATATCGCGTTGTTGGTATTCCGATGAGAGCTGCTGCCATGCTTAAAGCTTCAAAGAATTATGATGAAGATTTACGCAAAGTTATTGAACCAATGGTAATGTTTGATAAGAATGGTAAGGCTAAACGTGGAATTGAAGGATTCAGAGTTTTAGTTGGTAAGATGCCATTTAAGCAAGCTGTTCTTGATGGTAATAAGAAGTTTATGCTAACTGGGACTGTTGATACACCGAATTTAAAGCAATTGGTGTTGTCACAGCAAAATATGAAATATATTCTTGATTATATTGAAGATGTTGATTGTCGAAAACATAAATTTGGTGATAAGGTTCAAAATCCAGATAAATGTCTACTTGAAGTATTCGATGAAATTATTGAAATAGTTGATAAATATTTTGAATTGTTTGATAGCAGAGATTTTAGAGAAAAATTGCGGAACAGTAGAAATAAATTTATAAAATTAGAAGCTTCTAAGAAGGCTGATACAATATTAGCAATTCTTAAAGGCCTTCAGGCAAAATCAACGAGGGCAACAATTAAAGAATTAAATATATCAGATTTTGGAAGAATTATAACTTCGAGTATTTCCCCAGAAGCACAACTTATCTATCAATCTCCAACAGGCTTATTTGAAAGACGTGTTAAAGTCAAAGACTTATAATTAACCTTTGTATAGAAAAAGGATTACACTAATGATAGGTGTAATCCTTTTTTATTTACTGCAAAAAAAAGACCGCTATAAGCGGTACACATGTGAAAACTCGGCCCGAAAGCCTTGCTTGATTTTAAAAATAAGGTTGTTAAATCAGTAAATTGAAATGTTGAGGTTGTTAACTCAACATCTAAATATTAACATCTTTTTTTGTTATTAACAAGAGGAGTGAGTAAAAGTGAGTTGGAGAAATGTAATTATAACGCAACATGCTAAATTATCATATTCTGCTAATATGATGCAGGTACAAACGAGTAATGGAATTACTCAGATTCCGCTTTCAGATATTGCATTGGTCTTAGTTGAGAGCACGCAAGTTGTTATAACTTCTCAATTGATAAGTAAATTGGCTGAGCGAGGCTGTAAGGTAATATTTGTAGATAATAAATATAATCCAATAACTGAGACAGTGAATTATTATGCACCTAAATGTAATTATCAAAAATTACTTGCGCAGTTAAATTGGGATAATTCTTTAAAAGAAAAACTATGGACTAAAATTGTCTGGTTAAAAATGAATAATCAACTCAGGGTCTTAAAAAACTATAAATTAGAGTTTACTAAGGTTGAAGAAGAAATTAATAAGCTAGAGTTTAATGATGTAAGCAATCGAGAAGCAGTAGTAGCTAGAGAGTATTTCCAAGAACTTTTTGGAAAGAGTTTTGTCAGACAAGATGAAGGAGATACTATTAATGCAGCTTTGAATTATGGTTATTCCATATTGTTATCATCTTTTAATCGTCGCATTGTTCAAAATGGTTATGAAACATATTTAGGAGTTCACCATTCTTCTATTGCCAATCAATTTAACTTAGCATCAGATTTAATGGAACCATTTAGACCTTTTGTAGATTACTGGGTAGCAGGACAAAAATTAAAAGATTTTACTCCAGATGTGCGATATGGATTGGTTGAATTGCTTAGTTTACAGATTAAATATAATGGAAAAGCTATCCTTCTAGCTAATGCAATAGATCTATTTACCAAGGAGTGTTTAGGATATTTAAGCAGTGATGTGGATAAAGTAGAAAGTGTGATGGATTTTGTCAATGAGGTACCGAACCATGCGATTGTTGATAATGTTTGATTTGCCTACAGAAACGGCTCAAGATAGAAAGAACTATCGCATATTTAGAAAAGAACTGATTAATGAAGGATTTGTAATGATCCAATTTTCTGTTTATGTCCGAGTTTGTGTTAATCGAAAAATGGCTAATTTTTTAGAAAATAGAATAAGAAATTTCTTGCCAGAAGAAGGCCTAGTACAGTCATTAATGCTAACAGAAAAGCAGTATAATGATATGCACTTTTTAATTGGAACAGCAGTAGATGATGTACGGAACACTTCAGATAGGACAGTGATTATATGATTATTAGTTATGAAGGACATCATCCGATTAAAGTATCAGATGGTAAGGTAACTTTTATAAAAGTGGCTAATTCTGCAGTTTATCGTGATTTCATTCTTTCTTTTCAAGGAAAAAGCGATAAAGTAAAATTCTTTGATGAGCATTACAATCAACTTGAAAAGAATAAATTTATTGACTGGGTTGGAGATGTTTTAATTACACAAGATTGTCTTAATTCTTATCTAACTAAAATTATTTCAAATTTATTTGAGAATATAAGTGAAAAGCATCGGAATAGAATATTTGATAAATGGAGGCAACTTAGCACCGATATTCAAGATATAATCTTTATGACTGACTTACCAATTGAAGTCAATGAAAATGTAGATTTAAAAAAGTTATTTAAATTTGATGGAATTCATTTTGATGATTCTGTACTAAGTGATCCTTATGCTATAATTGAAACAGTTGTTAAAATTCATATTGAATGTAAATTGAATTCGGTTGTTACTTTTGCAAATGTAAGTCATTATCTTACAAAAGAACAACTGAATAACTTAATTACCTTTGTAAAAGAAGTAAATGTACCTTTGATATTAATGGAATTTTCATCTCCGAATTTTAAGGTTGTTAGTGGGGATTCAAGAGTCTGTTATATTGATGAGGATTTTGTCGACTGGTACTGATTTACAATCTGAGAAGCTGATGATAAAACGTCGGTTTTAGAAGGTTGTTAA
>NZ_JBLTIM010000069.1:999-1286 GCF_055362665.1 Lactobacillus fornicalis | reverse complement strand
CCGCCCATAAAAGCAGCAAGAGCATTATTTCTTCCGCCAGTTTCACCTAGACCATCGACAATTTGTTCAAAAAGGATAGCAGTTTGACTTTTGCCAGAAAATCGAATGTTATCAATTTGATCTAATGATAAATTCTCCTGCTTTTTATTTTTATTAATAGCCTTTATAAGCTCTTCTGGAGCGTCTTTCATCGGTTTATGATTAAGCCACTTATAGCCTGCTGAAGGCGCACATACGACGTAATTATTAACGTGTGCTTTAATATCTACTCCAGGTAGCCAACCAAT
>NZ_JBLTIM010000069.1:0-988 GCF_055362665.1 Lactobacillus fornicalis | reverse complement strand
TTTAAATCTTTAATAGACTCTAAGCCATCTGCTTCACTATGATGTCTATCAACATCGACTACAAAAAACTGTTCAGTTTTAAGAGCGATTTTAGCAAAGGGATAACGTTTCCAGATTGCTTCAATTTCATCTACAGTAAGAGCAGGTTTATTAGCAAACTTTATAAGAGGTCTTTTATCATTTCCAATTGGAATTACCGAAAAACCGTGCTCAGCATAGCTCTTAGCATAATTAACTAAATTTTGCATTTTTAAAATGGAATTTTAGATTCATCAATTTCTTCTTCACTACCTGGATTATCTGCAAAAGGATCTTCAATTGCTTCAGGTGTAGTAGGTTGTTCAGCTTCATAGAAGTCGTAATTGCGGTAAGGATGGTCAGGGTCCTTTTTATTTCTGCTTTCAATGATTTCAAGAGTTAAAGTCTTGCCTAAGTGTGAGCTAAATGCTTGTTGAATTTCTTCATAAACATTAGTTACATCGTCTTCAAGGCCTGCAAAAATTCGTTTATCGAATTCAAAACCAATTACTGAAGCAATTTTCATGATGGTTTTAATTGAACGTTCTAATACAAAGTCAGGCATAGGCTTACCAGTAGAAGTTACTAGTTCAAGTGAAGGGAAAACATTTTCTTTTCTACCAGCAAATTCACCATCTAAAACTTCAAAGGTAAACATAACAAATTCACGGTCATTCTTAGCTTGATGAGTAACGCCTGAAAGTGATACATAGTACTTACCAGCAGGTAATGCACTATTACCGCCTACCTTATCCTTCTTTGGGTCAAAATCCTTTAAGTTTGCAAAAACATCTTTTAATGACATAAATATAATCTCCTTAATCTTTTTTTATTTTGAAAACATTCCACGGCAGCTTTCTAAAAGCTGTAAAACCCGTTCGTTTGATATATTTTCTGGTTTATAATTCATTCGCTTATCATCAACCTTACGTAAGTAAGTGTTAGGTCCTAACTTTCGTAAGTGAATAAC
>NZ_JBLTIM010000068.1:1824-2212 GCF_055362665.1 Lactobacillus fornicalis | reverse complement strand
ACTTCAATGATGTTTATTTATAAAGACAAAGAAAACACTTTAGAAATTAATGCTTGTATTTTCAAAATGAAGATTGATGATAGGAGACCCCTGAAAGTATGGCTAAACGGAAAATTACTTACAAAGAATTAGCTAATATTGTTAATAAATTTCATCATCTAACTTCTTTTTATCATCGATTCATAGTTATAAATAATGAATTTTTATACAGGCATTACGATGATGAAGACATAAAAATTACTATCGATTCCAATTGGAATATGAATGACTGTGATTTATATATTTTAGAAGCTTTAGCTAAAAGTAATTTTGAGTTTTATAACTTTTACGATTCAAATTGCTGGCCTAAACCTGAGTTATTTGAATTTTTTAAAGATATTGAATTTAA
>NZ_JBLTIM010000068.1:743-1802 GCF_055362665.1 Lactobacillus fornicalis | reverse complement strand
AATACTTTGGAAGAAATTCGTGTGTTTAAACTTCGAGATTATCAATTAAAAACTATTAATAAAATTTATGACTCAATAAAAAGCGGTCACAAAAAGATTATAGTACAGCAACCACCGCGAACTGGGAAGACTGTAATTATGGCAGAAATAGCCCGTAGAACGACTTTAAAAGGTAATAGGCTATTATTCCTAATCCATCGAAAAGAAGTCTTAGAACAAGCAATAAACACTTTCAAGCAACAAGAAGTGGATATGGAGTTGGCCACCATGGGAATGGTTCAAACGTTATATCGAAAAGTTAATCGATTGCCTGAACCTCAACTAATTCTTATAGATGAAGCACATCATGCTGCAGCTAAAACATATCAAACTATTCTTAATGCCTTTCCTAATGCTTTTGTTCTTCTATTTACTGCAACGCCGATTAGAACGGGCAAAAAACAGTTAGATCAAGTTGCAGATGACATTATTGTAGGAGAATCCATTAAAAATCTTATATCTCAAGGATATTTAGCTAATTTTAAGTACTTCGCTAGAAAAGATGTTGATACGAAAAAACTTAAAAAATCATCTACTGGTGATTTTACTAATGCTTCTATGGAAGAAGCTGTTTCAACAAAAATCTATGGTCATGTTTTAGACAACTATCTAAGAATTGCTAAAGGTAAACAGGCTGTAGTGTTCACCTATTCAGTTGAATCAGCTAAAAGAATTGCTAAGCAATTTAATTCAGCAGGTATTACAGCTGAAGAATTAGATGGAAATACTGATACTGCTACTAGAGAATCAATCGTTAACGATTTTAGAAATAAAAAAATTACTATTTTGGTTAACGTAAATCTTTTTACCGAAGGTGTGGACTTACCAGATGTTGATTGTGTAATTATGACACGACCTACAGCAAGTCTGGCACTATACTTACAGTTTTCAATGCGATGCTTAAATCCTAGGGAAGGTAAAACAGCCATCATCATAGACCATGTTGGTAATTATGACCGCTTTGGTTTACCTAACAGTGAAAGAGATTGGCGTACAGCTGTTGTTACTAAAGATAAGAAA
>NZ_JBLTIM010000068.1:318-687 GCF_055362665.1 Lactobacillus fornicalis | reverse complement strand
AGAAAAGCACCTGAGGTAACAAATGACCAACTTCAAGAAGTCATTCAGGATAGAAAGAATTTGGTCGAAAAAATTATTTCTGATAACACAAAACTTGCAATAGCTGGCAAAAAGCTTTCAGAACTTCATACATATAAAGAACTTAAAGCTTATGCAGATTTACATGGCTATCGTCCAGGTTGGATTTTTTATCAGTTGAAAAATAGAAAGCGAGGACATTAATTTGGGTATTCTACCTAAAGACGAAGTTATTCAACCAAAAAGTGAACCACATAACTTCTTTATTTACGGGGCGCCACTGGCTGGAAAGTCGTTTTTTGCAAGTCACTTTCCACACCCTCTTATCTTAAATACTGATGGGAATGCACT
>NZ_JBLTIM010000068.1:0-284 GCF_055362665.1 Lactobacillus fornicalis | reverse complement strand
GATGATATCTGCGTCATGATTGAACAAGCTATCTGTTTAGAAGCTGGAGTAACCTCACTTGCTGATTTAGGTTATGGACGTGGATATGCAATGTTTAATAGTGCATTACAACAATTTGTTGTAGATCTTAAAGCTTTACCGATGGATATTATTTTTATCAGTCGTGAGCTAGAAGAATCTGAAATGGGGAGTTCAGTAGCTCCTACACTCAAACCCTCGCTTAAGAAAAAATACTACAACATTGTAGCAGGAAATTGCGATGTGGTTATTCACTTACGAAAGTT
>NZ_JBLTIM010000067.1:0-493 GCF_055362665.1 Lactobacillus fornicalis | reverse complement strand
CAAAAAATTTGACAGTTTCTGAAGATGCTTGGAATATTAATTTCATATTCAATAAATATGATGTTGATATTCGTTATAGCATTGACAATTTTATTTGCTTTAAGCCCGCTATTAAATTAGATTTTATAAAACTTGCTTACCAGACTACAAATAACCCATTTTACAAAATTTTCATCAAACTAATATCACTAAATAAGAGACTTAGAGAAATGACTAATAAAAATATTGCTGATAAATTATGGGAGGATAAACATGGACTTTAAAAAAATTGATACTGCTCTTACTGATTTAATGGAACGCAAGAACAAGGCCTATGGTAATGCTTATGCTGATTCTTTCAATGAGTTAGGTTGGATTTATGCTTTTGTTGAAGTGAATAATAAGCTTCAAAGAATTAAAGTCTTTACTAATGTTCCTGTTTACTCACCAAACGCTATTGCTGAACACGCAGCAATCCAAGCAGCTCGCGTATTACGTCAAGACAAGGTAACTG
>NZ_JBLTIM010000066.1:412-2401 GCF_055362665.1 Lactobacillus fornicalis | reverse complement strand
AACTTTCGTAAGTGAATAACTACATCGCAATTTCCTGCTACAATGTTGTAGTATTTTTTCTTAAGCGAGGGTTTGAGTGTAGGAGCTACTGAACTCCCCATTTCAGATTCTTCTAGCTCACGACTGATAAAAATGATATCCATCGGTAAAGCTTTAAGATCTACAACAAATTGTTGTAATGCACTATTAAACATTGCATATCCACGGCCATAACCTAAATCAGCAAGTGAGGTTACTCCAGCTTCTAAGCAGATAGCTTGCTCCATCATGACGCAGATATCATCAATTACATCTACAACCAGTGTTTTATAAGTATGGTCAGTAGTTTCTAATTCAGTAATGATATCTGTTAACTGTTCAATAGCAGATTGTTTGAGTGGTTTATTAGAATTACCACTTCTGATATTTCTAATTTGAATTGAAGGGGCCGATTGCTGAAGTGCATTCCCATCAGTATTCAAGATAAGAGGGTGTGGAAAGTGGCTTGCAAAAAACGACTTTCCAGCTAGTGGCGCCCCGTAAATAAAGAAGTTATGTGGTTCACTTTTTGGTTGAATAACTTCATCTTTAGGTAGAATACCCAAATTAATGTCCTCGCTTTCTATTTTTCAACTGATAAAAAATCCAACCTGGACGATAGCCATGTAAATCTGCATAAGCTTTAAGTTCTTTATATGTATGAAGTTCTGAAAGCTGTTTACCAGCTATTGCAAGTTTTGTGTTATCAGAAATAATTTTTTCGACCAAATTCTTTCTATCCTGAATGACTTCTTGAAGTTGGTCGTTCGTTACCTCAGGTGCTTTTCTCACTTTAATTGGATTTCCGCACCCAGGGCAGGTTCCATTTTTTATATCACTCCTCTCAAAGACTCTAAAACAGAAATCACACTGTACAATTGATAAAGAATCATTTTGTTGTTTCTTTTTAGTTTTCTTATCTTTAGTAACAATAGCTGTACGCCAATCCCTTTCGCTGTTAGGTAAACCAAAGCGTTCATAATTACCAACATGGTCTATGATGATTGCTGTTTTACCTTTTCTAGGATTTAAGCATCGCATCGAAAACTGTAAGTATAGTGCCAGACTTGCTGTAGGTCGTGTCATAATTACACAATCAACATCTGGTAAGTCCACACCTTCAGTGAAAAGATTTACGTTAACCAAAATAGTAATTTCTTTATTTCTAAAATCGTTAACGATTGATTCTCTAGTAGCAGTATCAGTATTTCCATCTAATTCTTCAGCTGTAATACCTGCTGAATTAAATTGCTTAGCAATTCTTTTAGCTGATTCAACTGAATAGGTGAATACTACAGCCTGTTTACCTTTAGCAATTCTTAGGTAGTTGTCTAAAACATGACCATAGATTTTTGTTGAAACAGCTTCTTCCATAGAAGCATTAGTAAAATCACCAGTTGATGTTTTTTTAAGTTTTTTCGTATCAACATCTTTTCTAGCGAAGTACTTAAAATTAGCTAAATATCCTTGAGATATAAGATTTTTAATGGATTCTCCTACAATAATGTCATCTGCAACTTGATCTAACTGTTTTTTACCCGTTCTAATCGGCGTTGCAGTAAATAAAAGAACAAAAGCATTAGGAAAGGCATTAAGAATAGTTTGATATGTTTTAGCTGCAGCATGATGTGCTTCATCTATAAGAATTAGTTGAGGTTCAGGCAATCGATTAACTTTTCGATATAACGTTTGAACCATCCCCATGGTGGCCAACTCCATATCCACTTCTTGTTGCTTGAAAGTGTTTATTGCTTGTTCTAAGACTTCTTTTCGATGGATTAGGAATAATAGCCTATTACCTTTTAAAGTCGTTCTACGGGCTATTTCTGCCATAATTACAGTCTTCCCAGTTCGTGGTGGTTGCTGTACTATAATCTTTTTGTGACCGCTTTTTATTGAGTCATAAATTTTATTAATAGTTTTTAATTGATAATCTCGAAGTTTAAACACGCGAATTTCTTCCAAAGTATT
>NZ_JBLTIM010000066.1:0-388 GCF_055362665.1 Lactobacillus fornicalis | reverse complement strand
TTAAATTCAATATCTTTAAAGAATTCAAATAACTCAGGTTTAGGCCAGCAATTTGAATCGTAAAAGTTATAAAATTCAAAATTACTTTTAGCTAAAGCTTCTAAAATATATAAATCACAGGCATTCATATTCCAGTTGGAATCAATCGTAATTTTTATGTCTTCATCATCGTAATGCCTGTATAAAAATTCATCATTTATAACTATGAATCGATGATAAAAAGAAGTTAGATGATGAAATTTATTAACAGTATTAGCTAATTCTTTGTAAGTAATTTTCCGTTTAGCCATACTTTCAGGGGTCTTCTATCATCAATCTTCATTTTGAAAATACAAGCATTAATTTCTAAAGTGTTGTCTTTATCTTTGTAAATAAACATCATTGAAGT
>NZ_JBLTIM010000065.1:0-9145 GCF_055362665.1 Lactobacillus fornicalis | reverse complement strand
CATATAAGTGGAGATGAGGGGAGTTGAACCCCTGTCCAAACGCATTCCATCACTAACCTCTACGATCATAGAGATATTATTTAAATTTCATTAGGCTCAAACGCCATATATCAGGGCTAGTAGAACCTAACTAACCTGCAAAATCTCTTCTTATTCTCTCAGGTGGCAAAACTAAGCGTAACCTATTAGAGTTGATACCAGTTAGCAATCATAGGTGAATCGCTAAAAGGCAACACATGCTGACTAAGCAGCTAATGCGTAAGAATTATTGTTTTTTGCAGTTATATTTAACTGATAACGTTTTTACGTAGACGTAACCTACGAATCGCAGTCAGAGCAGATCTACGCCTGTCGAATCCCAAAACATCCCCATAAAAAAGGACATAGTAATTATACCGATAAATCACTATATCCTCAAGTGTTTTGCCTAATCTAAGTGCGCTAAACGTACAACATCACGTTCAATCATCAATTCTTCATCTGTTGGCACAATTAATGCAGCAATTTTAGAGCCATCTTTAGAAATAATTTTTTCTCCATTAGTCTTATTTGCTTCAAAGTCCGGATCAAGTCCCATACATTCAAATGGCTTCATAATTCCTTCACAAATATAAGCATCGTGTTCTCCAATTCCCGCTGTAAAGACAAGGGCATCAATACCTCCCATCTCTACAGCATATGAACCTGCATAACGAATAACACGATTAATAAAAATATCTCGAGCTAATTTTGCTCTTTTATCTTTACTATTTTCTAAATCTCTCATATCAGAAGAAATTCCGCTAATACCAAGAAGCCCAGACTTATGATTCAAAATATCAATCATATCATCAATGTCATTAATTCCTTCTTTGTCCATAATAAATTGAATTAATGAAGTATCAACATCCCCAGAACGAGTTCCCATTGTAACGCCTGCAAGTGGAGAAAATCCCATTGAAGTATCAAATGATTTGCCATTTTTAACCGCTGTAATTGAAGCACCAGATCCCAAGTGACAAATAATCATTTTAAGATCGGATAAGTCTCTATGTAAAAGTTCAGCTGTTCTATTAGCAACATATCTTACACTAGTACCATGAGCTCCATATTTACGAGCCTTATACTTTTCATAATATTCAAAAGGTACAGAATAAAGATAATGAACCTCGTCCATTGTTTGGTGGAAAGAAGTATCAAAAACAGCAACTTGGGGAACCCCAGGAAGTAAATTCATGAAAGCTTTTATTCCACGGCCTTCAGCAGGATTGTGTAGTGGTGCATAATCAGTTAAATCAAAAATCTTTTGTAAATTTTTTTCATCGATAATAGCAGAATCAGTAAATTCTTCTCCACCACTAACAATTCTATGGCCGACACCTACAATTTCTGTTAAGTCCTTAACTACATCATATTTTTTTAACCAATCAAGTAAAACCTTTACAGCCGTTTCTTGATCTGGCAATGCAACTTCTTCAGAATACTTTTGACCATTTTCAAGCTTCATTTCAAAAGTTGAACCCTGAATCCCAATTCGATCACCAAGGCCTTCTGCAAGAACATTTTCATCAGGTAAGCCAAATAACTTATACTTAAACGATGAACTACCTGAATTAATTGCTAAAACTTTTTTCATAGAGTGATACTCCTTTAATTTAATTTCACAAACTATCTTTTTTTAGTATACCACTCGTTTAATTTTTGGTTGAAGTCAACTAAAGATTTTTCTTCTCTAAGTGAACCAAGTTTAGCTAACAATACATCCCTGCTTTGCGCACCTTCACCATGATTTTGGAAAACTAATAATGATTTCTGATTTAATGGGTTTTGGAACAAATCATTTGGCAATTGAACCACTGCCTGCAAATATACTTTTTTAGCAAGCCAAGGCATAAATTCTGCCCCTAGCTTTCCACCTAAAAGACTATTAGGTACCAATAAAAAGGCATAGCCCGCTGGAGCTAAATTCTTAATTGTTTGCTCTACTAATAATTCATGTGCTAATGAATGCCCCTCCTTAGCTTGAGTAGCAAAATTCTTAGCATTTTCATCAATTGGATAATAACCAACAGGTAGGTCTGATACTATTACATCTGGCTTTTCAATTAGCCAATTTTCTAGCGCATCTTGGCAATATAAGTCAATTTTATAATTACTTAAATGAGCCCCCACATCTGCCAAATCAAGCATAGATTCATCATTATCTATTCCTGCTAAACGATATTTATTCTGCGAGTGATGGCTTTGAACTAGTTGGTCAATAACAGTGTAGAGTAAACTTCCTGTCCCAATTGCTGGATCAACAACAGCTAATTCAGTTTTCGTAATTAATTTGTCCCAAACCATTGCAACTACCGTTGCCAAAACTGGTGGAGTTGGCATTTGAGAATAATTGCGTCCATCTTCTTTCATTGCTTTTAAAGTTAGCAAAGTAAAGACCATATATTTTTGAGTACTTGGAAGCTTATCATAATTTAATTCTTGATATTTTTTAGATAATAAAGCTACTGTTTCTTTGTCTGGAGCACCCATTTCTACTTTTATTTTGCCATTTTCTAAGTTATCAAAAGTTTCAGTTACTGCACCGGCAAATGGGACATTTAAATTTTTTTGTAAAATTTGAACTACGTCTAAAAATTGTGCAAAAATTGCTTCAATATTTTTCATTTAATCAAACCCCTTTTTCTTCTATAACATTTTAAAAGAAAGAGGCTATTACATGCAAGAAAGCTTACTTACTTTCGAAGTATTTAACCAGAAGCTGGTTATTTTCGACCGTTTTTACAAAAGTAAATTGATAATATTGTAAGAAAAGCAAGACAGCTAGTAGAAAAAGAATTGTACTAATTAATATACTCCCCGTTATTTTACTTTTTATCATTTTTTTCAAGTTCATCATTAATTGGCTTGTTTTTACTAGTAAGATCAAAAAACCACTCACTCTCTCCATTTTTTTGCTCGACAATTCTTACTTTTAATTTTTGATTATCTATATCAAAGCTACTTTGTTTTACATTCATCAGCAAAGGAATATGCCCGCCCTGACTCGCAGTTAACCTGAGCATTGAACTATTGTAATATTCAAGGACATAATTTGTTGTTTTGCTGGCTTCCTCTCGCTTGAATATTACCTTCTTGGAGTTGCTTCCTTTTTGGTCAATTTCAATATAATTGCTACTTTCAATAAAGTTATTTAACTGAACATAGCTCAAAACTAATTCATTACCATAATGTTCAGCTTGTCGATATTGTTTAAACAAAGATAACAAGTTAGTTAACATAATTAGACAAAATAAGGTAATCACTAAGCTAATTATGGCTTCTACTAATAAAAAGCCTTTTATCTTTTTAATTTTCATATTCAATCCCATGAACTTTAATTTTATTTAAATGATATTTCCTTAAAACATAATCAGCATAAGCACGATCACTTCTTATTTGTGAATTAGCTTCAATTTTTCTTGTTTCAATAAGACAAAAAACAAACAAGTTAAGACAAAACAATAAAATAATCAAACTAATTGCTGCCTCAATTAACAGGAACCCTTTAACTTGTTTCATTTATCTTCCCCCATTTTAGCTGAATACGAAGTTCTTTTTTAAATTTCTTTGTACGCAAAGTAATTGTTTTAGGCGCAATATATCCTGTTTGTTCAATATTTGTTTTTGCTAAATTATATATCTTTACACCTTCTGGTAAGGAATATTTTTCAACTTTGCCATCCTGATCTTTAACGATTAATAAGTTATCTGATTCATAATAATCAATTAAATAAAGTTTATTAGTAATACTAGCTCGTCGTAATGCCTGATTAAGAATAACTTTAACTTGCATACTAGCGCTATCAATTAACATTTTTTCTTTAATAACAGAAAAATTGAGCCAGCCAATTGAGAGAATAGCTGTAACAATTGCCAGGGTTATAACTGTTTCAAAAAGTGTAAAGGCCCTAACTCTATTTCTTAACAACTTCACCATTTGAAATTACAAATTTTTCTTGTGCTCTTTTTGCTTGCTTTTCAGAAATATATTTAGCTTGCTCTAATTGATCCCAAGAAGTGATTTTTTTGCCATCTTCTTCAGCAAGAGTCACTTGAGCCTGCAGAGTTGTCTGAAATGCTTCATCTGTCTTAGTTTCTGCATTATTTTTTTGATTGGTTAAATTAGGTACTACTAAAATCATCAAAATTGCAATAATCGCTATTACAATTACCATTTCAATTAAAGTGAAGCCCTTAACGGTCTGTTTTCTTAACTTTTTTACTAATTCCTTAAATTTCTTCATCATGATCCTCCTACATACTCTGCATCAATGCATACATTGGCATCAACATTTTCAAATACATTCCAATTATGCAAATTCCAATAAAAATAAAACAAATAGGTTGGACATTAACAATCAATCGTTCCAAGCCCTGGGTCAAATCGCGAAAAAATCCATTAGCTAAGATTGTACATTTCAAGCCCAATTCTTTCCGTTCAGCACCAGTTTCTATAAATAAAAGCAAATTATCAGGTAAAAAGGCTTCTCCTCGAATAATATCGCCTATACTTTTGCCCGCTTCAAACTGTTTAAGCATTTTTCTTCCTAATTGCTCTTGTAATGATCCATCTTCTTGATTAGTAAATAATTTACAGATTTCTGGAAAACTAAAACCTGCTCCTAGCATCATTCCGAATTCTGAACTTATCATATAAAAAACATATAACTGAGTTATTTTCCCGACAATTGGATATCTCAACAATGCCTTTAATGCCTTATAATCTTGTCTTTTCAATAAAATTACAATTCGAGTTACCCCTGCACTTAGTACTGAAGCAACAACTATCAGAATTGCAAAAACTAAGTTAGCAGTTCCATCTTCTTGTCCTAGCTGACCATTTAAGAAATTTTGCATAAACAACAACATAAAAATCATTAAGACAAACAAAGTTATAGGATAAGACAATTCAGCTTTTAACTTTTTTAACTGTTCTTCTTTTAGTCGATTAATAATAACCAGTTGATTAAGACATTCATTTAAATTTCCTTGCATCATCGCCAAATCCACTTGGCTAGCAATTGTTTTTCCAAAACCCATTTGTCGTAAAATTTGGCTGAAATTAACACCTTGCTCCATTAAATATGTCAACTTACGCAACAATCGTTGTTTTTTTGACCATAAAGCTGGCATGACCTGCAAACTTTCAGCCAGAGATAAGCCATTTTTTAAAGACATGGCCAAATATTCTAAAAATTCTAACTGCTCACGCCCAGTTAGTTTATCCTTCTTGAAAGCTGGTAAAACTATCGCCACTAATTCTTTCCTCCTTTAGTAGTTCAGCCAAATTTTCTCGCCAATTAATAAAATCACCAGTTTTCGATTTATTGATTTCTTTGTGTAGTGTTTCACCACTTGCAATATCTAATAAACAGGCGATTTCTCCATCTATGGTTTGAATTAGACGCTGATAACTCACACAATTTAAGCAATTAGCTAATTCAACTGAATCAATTCCCAACCCTTTTAACCTAGCTATTGTTTGCAAAGTAGACCTTGCATGAACTGTTGCTAAAACTAAATGTCCACTAAGAGCCGCATCAACTGCTAGTCTAGCCGTTACTTTGTCACGAATTTCTCCAATAATTAAAATATCTGGTCGCTGACGCAAAGCCGCTTTTAACAAGCTTTCATAATCAATGCCAGCTTCAAGATTTATTTGGGTTTGCAAAAACTCTGGTTCAAATACTTCAACTGGGTCTTCAATTGTCATAACTACTTTCTGATGGGCTAATTTTTTAGCTAAATAATACATAGTTGAGGTTTTTCCAGAACCGGTTGGTCCACTTGTCAAAATTAATCCTCTTTTTATTGCTGCAGCTGTTAAAAGATCAACTTGTTCTATAAAGAAATAACGATTGTTTTGAATACTATTAATCAGCCTAATAACTAATGATTCTTTCCCAGAAAACTCTCCTAAAACTGAAAAGCGTAAAAAAACCACTTGGCTTTGCTTATTATTTTTAAAAATATAGCTTCCTACCTGAGGACGACGATGTTCTGAAACATCCATTTGTGCAATAAACTTAAAGTAATTAATCACTTCTAATCCAAACTGCAAATTCAACTTTTCACGTCTTATTAATCCTTTACTAGTCCGAAAATTAACTTCATAAAAATCCTGCTTTCCAGTTATGAAAATATCACTTGTATTCATATCTTTAGCGCTCTTTATCAAGTCTTCAGCCCAATGTTTTACTTCCATATTTCTTCCTCCTTTCCAATCATAAATACACAAAATCAGTTTATTTTTTTCTAAAAAAAGACTTGAACTAAATTAGTTCAAGTCAAAATATTATTTATTTTATTTTTCAATTGGTTTTTCGCGGCCAATTAACCAACAAACTAGTAAAGCAATACATGCTTCAATAAAGATGTACAAACCTCGTAGTGCAATCTTAGTACCACCCAAATATACATCTAAAATAATTGAACCTATAATAAGTGCAATCATAATAATCCATTGCTTCTTAGAAAATGCAATACCATATTCAACTTCACGTCTTCTAATTCCCGGTAAAATTGCCCCTAAACCAATCAAAACAACAACAGCAATGATGTTAATGATTAATTCATACCACCAAATATCACTAAATTGTTTTACATCTTGAGGAGCTACCCCTAAAACAGTTGCTACAGCTGTTACTACTAATAAGGCTAACCCAGCCAAATAAGCTAATTTATCGTTTTTAATGTAGACATATTCAGAAGGATATTTTTTAGAATCTTTTCTTACACGCATAAATGAATAGAAAATCCAACATGTTACACCTGGTGAAATAATACCATTTAAGTTCAACAACCAGTTAAAAATATCATTCATATCAGGTAAGAAAACGCCCAAAAGCATAATAAATGCAGAAAGAGAAACAGTTAAAATATAACCATTAATTGGCAATCCATCCTTGGTTGTCTTACGTAAAAATTCAGGCATATACTTATCCCCAGTATCGGAAATAAGCATTCTAGTCATTGCATCTAGTAAAACAGCTAATAAAGCCGCATTATAAAAGACGGAGGTCCAAGCATAAACATATAGCAAGGTGTGTCCTAGACCAAATTGTTGTCCAACTGCTTCAAATACATAGTAAGAACCATTCATCTTCAAATCATTTGGTAAATGATAAGCATCAAAATAGATTCCTAAAGCAAATGAACCAAAGATAGTCAAAAATGCAGTCATTACTGCTAAAGCAATCATAGCTTTAGGAAAATCTGTCTTTGGTTTTTTCATTCTAGTTACATATGGTGCAACTAATTCTGATCCATTAACTGCATAAATCAACATCCCTACTGTAGTCCAATATTTTAAATCGAATTTTGGAATCATCGTCTTCCAAGTAAATGGTTGCGTTGCCATATGACCACCAGACTTTGCCAAACCTACAAAGGCCAAAAAGACAAAGAGCATAGTCATAATAAACATCATTGCTCCACCAATTGTAGACAATACTTCCATTGAGTTAGCAAACTTTCTTTCAATAAAGATAAAAATAATAAACATCAAGAAAGTCAAAAGAGTAAATTGAGCATTAGAAATACTATCTTGAAATTTTTCTGAACCAGTAAAAGCCCAACCTACATCAACAATAATTTCATTTGCGGAATCAACAACATAAGGAATAGAAGCTGCCCAATAAGTCCAAGCAGTGAAGTAGCCTAAGAATTCTCCATCAGTTCCACGAACCCAAGATGATAGACCACCACCACCTTTGTTAAAGATTGACCCTAATTGCCCAACCATTAACGCATATGGAATAACATATAAAAATAACATCAAAACCCAAGATGTCATAACAGTCATACCTTGGTTTTGGAAGTTATACATAATATCATCTAAACCAATAACTGTAACAAACGCCATTAAAGTTAAGGTTGGCCAGGAAATATATTTCTTATCTTTTATTAAATCATCCAATTTTATTACCCCGTAAAAAATATTTAAACTATCTATTTTATCTGCCTGGTAATAGAACAGGCGATTTATTCTTCAAACTCGAATTCATTTTTCATCTCCAAATTTATTGTAACGTTTAATATTTTACTGTTTACTTCTTGTAATTTCTATATCCTAATAAAAATTCCCACAAAAAAAGCCTCATAAATGAGACTTTTTTGTGATTTACAATATTGAAATATTATTTAGATACATCTTTTAACTTTTCATAGTTTTGTGTCATCCATTTAAGATAACTTACCCCATTAGGCATAGTTTCACGCACTTCGATTATTGGAACACCTGCAGCCTTACACTTCTTTACTAAAGCTTTTACTGTTGAACTGCTTGCTTGAGTGTTGTTTACGAAGAAAGCAATTTCTTTGCCACTGATTGCCTTGTTCATCTTTTCAATAATCTTGGCACTTGGATCAGTTTCATTTTCAATTGCTTCTTCAAAATCTTTATCACCAATCTTAAAACCAGCAGCTTCTAAAGCATAATCAAATACTGGTTCACTTACATAAACTGGCTTAGAATTTTTACCATCAACAGTCTTGGCGACGGCCTTAATTTCAGAGATTTGTGCTAAGTAATTTTCAGCATTCTTCTTAAAATAAGAAGCATGCTTGGAATCTAATTTTGATAATTTCTTAACTAAGTAGTTAACATATTCTTCTGGCATATCTAAGTTATACCAAATATGAGGATTATCACTACTCTTTAATTTCATGATATCTTCACCAACTTTTACAGCTGTTTTACCATTAGATTTAGCTAACTTGCTCATCCAATTGTCATACCCCATACCATTGGCAATTACAATATCAGCACTATTAATTGTAGTAGCAGATTTAGTCGTTGGTTCAAAATCGTGTGGATCAATATCGCCATTAGAAATAATAGCTTCACTATTGCCATACTTTCCTACAATATTTTTAGCAATATCGGCATAAACATTAGTTGATGTAACGATTTTAATTCCACTGCTTTTTTCACTTGTCTTTTGTGAACAAGCAGTCACTATAGTTAAACTGGCTAATGCCAAAGCCATGATTGTAAATATTTTTTTGATTTTCATTCTATTCCCTTTCTTATAAATGTAAATCATAGTAGAGTATACTTAATTATCCTCTTTGTCAAGGAAGGTGTATTAAAATGCAAAAATTTGAGACTGTAAAATAGTTT
>NZ_JBLTIM010000064.1:0-1075 GCF_055362665.1 Lactobacillus fornicalis | reverse complement strand
AAAATTAGATGAAGCAATCAACGATTTTATAAAAGATAAAAAAGTAATTGATATTAAATATCAGACTAATATGACGTCTATTGTTTGGGATGGCGTTGATGATGATAGATACCTGGTAACAGCACTTGTAATTTATCAAAGTAAGGATTAGGAGAGGGAAACATGACTAAAGAAAAATATCGTTGTACATGGTGTGATGGGGAACTAGATGAAGATGAAGGTATTTTTATGGATAGCAAGCATCGACTATATTGTTCAAAAGATTGTTTATTAGAGCTTAATAGTGAAATCTTTTTAGATTTAGAAGATGCTATAAATGCTTCGAAAGAAGGCTAATTAATGCCTAAAGAAAAACATTATTACTGTTTACATTGCAGTAAAAAAATGAAATTAAATGAACCTGTTTATGAAGACGATATTGGTTGTATATATTGCTCTTCCGAATGCCTTCTTAATGAAAATGTTTTAAATTTTTATCCAACGCTTAAAGAAGCAATAGAAGTTAACTTTTATAACCATTAAAAATAGGAGAAATACCATGCAAATTATGATCTCTGAAGAAGCAGTGAAAAAAGCTGTTCAACAAGAATATTTCAATAAAAGAGAAGCAAGCAATTACTTAGGTATAAGCATGCAAACATTTAAAACTTGGCGTGAAAAATTCAAAATCCCTTATCAAAGTATTGATGGAATGATTCTCTTTGCAAGAAAAGATTTGGAAACATTTATGAATGAACATAAAAGATAAGCATGAAAAAAAGCTCACGGAATAGTGAGCTTGGAGGGTAAATAAATGAATAAATCTTGGGTACTATATATAACCCTGTTAATTATAGCACTTACAGTGCTTATATTATCTGGTCCCGAGTTCTTACCTGGGACGTATTAAAAATGTTTACATTGCTAATTTTCTATATATCAGCTGTACTTATCATTTTAGCAGCAGGGCTAGAAAATATCCAGCTTTTATATATGGCATTACCACTTTACATCTATTGTTTATGGAGGTTTACGACTTATGAGTGAGGAAACAAAAGCAAAACTATTTTTTAGCAGTAACGCAATGATTGATAGA
>NZ_JBLTIM010000063.1:0-1276 GCF_055362665.1 Lactobacillus fornicalis | reverse complement strand
TAATCCTTTATCTGAGGGGAGGAGTTACTATGCCTAAAAGAAAAAATAAAGCTATTAAAGAATATACCCTCAAAAACGGCGAAAAAAGATACATGTTTAAAATATTCTTGGGTAGAAATATCAATAGAATAAAAAAAGAAACTACCCGTCGGGGATTTAAGTCTTTTGCTGAAGCAGAAGAAGCTTATAATCATTTAAACATTGAGAATGTTAATGACTTTGTTAAGCAAAAACAGATAACAATTAACCAGATGTATGAGATATGGTTTGCACGTTATCGCACTACTGTTAAAGAATCTACAGCTAACAAAACTGCAATCAATTATCGAGTGCATATTAAACCATTTTTTGGTAATGCTTATATGGATAAAATCTCAGTTCGAGATGTTCAACTTTGGGCAGATAAACTAGCAACTAAATTAGTTAAATTTAATGATCCTATCTTTATACTTAGATCATTTTATGAATATGCTATTAGAATGAACTATGTTTCAATAAATCCTGTTGGTAGCATTATAATGCCAGTAAAAACTAGTCGACCTAGAAGAAACGTAGAAGATAATGTATATAGCCGTAAAGAATTAGAACTATTTCTCCAAGTTGCAAAAGAATATAATCTTAGAGCTTATACATATTTTAAATTGCTTGCATCAACTGGATTGCGTAAATCTGAAGCACTTGCGCTTACTTGGAGCGATATTGATTTCATTAATGGTGTAATTGATGTAAATAAAACATTAGCAGTAGGACTGGATAATAAAGTTCAAGTTCAACCTCCTAAAAGTAAATCATCAATTCGCCAAGTACCAATATCTGCTAATTTAGCTAATGTGCTTAATGAATACAAAAATAGTGAAAAAATTTTATCAGCTAAAGTTTTTCATACTTATACAGGCAAATATTTATCTCTCTCTAAACCAATGAAATGGTTAGAAGCCATATATAATAAAGCGCCTAAAGATTTAAAGCATATAACCGTTCACGGTTTTAGACATACATTTGCCACACTTTTAATTTCAGAAACAAATGTCAAACCGAAAACAGTTCAAATGCTTTTAGGGCATTCTAATATTCAAATGACATTAGATATTTATACTCATATAAATAATAAAAATAAAAAAGAGGCAGTAAACGTGTTAAATGAATTAGACATTTAACGGCTACTGCCTCTTTTTATTTTTGCTTTTTGTCGGTCAAATTGTCGGTCAAAAAGCACTTTTTGAACTTAAGAACGTTGATATATCAACATTCTTAATCATATAAGTGGAGATGAGGG
>NZ_JBLTIM010000062.1:0-3870 GCF_055362665.1 Lactobacillus fornicalis | reverse complement strand
TGATTGCTTCATCTAATTTTACTTTTGGGTCTCCTTGTTTATCACGACCATATTTTTTATATATATAGCCAAGGTCAATTATCTTAGTTTTTATGTTTTCCATTGTTAGTCCTTTTCTAAATACTGAATTTCAATTTGTTCTTTATCATCGTCGTAAAAACTTGAAAGAACCGTATTTCCTACTAATTTTTCAAAAAGTGCTTCGATAGCATCGTCAAAGTAATCGTCTACTAAGTCCAAATAAACTGTCTTAATCTTCATTTCCCTTCTTCGCCTCTCTAATAAATTCTTTGTATAAGTCCTGAACTGGAATACTACAACCTGTTTTTGCCAGCCATTTTTGCCAGTCTTTTTCGGACAAAAAAGTCAAGTTATCAATGTAAGCTGCTATAGCTCTTCTATCTAGGTTTAGTTCTGCTTCAAATACTCTAATAAATGCGCTTGTCGCTAATATAAATTGCCATACATCTAAGTCTTTCAAGCCTTGCGCTTGTTTGATAATTTTAATTTCCTGTTCAAGCGGTAATCTTTTCATCTATGCCACCCTCTCAATCATTGCTCTTCATAATCGCTGTATCTTTCCACCTTGAATGGTGTTTCTCGTAGGTACTCAAGTGATACATCGTGTAAATATGACCATTTACCTCTTGGCTTTTTGAATAAGATTGCTTTCCATAAAGGGATAAATTCTAGTAAGAATGTATGATTTTGAACGAGAATTTTCATAGTTTCTTTGGGATTTTGACTAATTATGTAGCCGTCATAACATCCACCACTTTTGCCGTTAAAAACAACTCGACAAACACTGTATTTTTCAGTCATCACTGTGCCTCCCTAAGCTTTACCTAAAAACTTATTGACGAAGTATTGCTGACCTTTTCCAGTTACTTTAGTAGTTTTTGTTACTCTAACCGTGCCATCAGGTTGTGTGTGGGTTGATTCTTTAATTACAAACAATCCAAGGTTCATACTTTTTTGAGTTGGTGAGTTCCAATCACTACCTTTTCTATTAATTAAGTAAGATTTATCACGCAGCCATTGAAATAACCTTTTAGCTCCAGTATCTACTCCATTAGCTTTTAAAATTTTTGCTAAGTCCCCAATTAAAATAGTTGAGTCACTAGCAGAAACTGAATCAGCGAATAATGCTTTAGGCTTCATTTCAGCAATTTGAATATCTTTTCGTTTAAGTTGGTCTGCAGCTTGTTGTAATAAATCTGCAAGGCCTGCCTTATTGTTAACAACATCAAATGCTTTAGCGTCTGTCATGTAAGCTCCATGCTTTCTGATAGCTGGTAAAACTTCGCTAGTTACCCAGTGCTTAAACTTCTTGGCTGTTGGTAATTTGCTTGAAAGAATTAAGCTGTAAAGGCCTGATTCGTTAACAATTACTGTTTTGGACTTGTAATTAGAACCAGTCCCCTGAATCAGGGTAGTGGTTTTATCTTCTTCATCAACATGATTTGCAACTGCATTTTCAGGCTTTTTATAACCAAGCACCTCGGCAACATCTTTACCGACAAAGTATGGTTCGTTATCAATAGTTAATGTTCTGATATCTGTACCATTAAAATTAAAAATTTGTAATTCGCTCATTTGCGTTCCTCCTTTTTAAATACCAACATATTTTGCGAATTTATCTTTCCATTCATCTGCAGCTGGACCAGTAGCTCTTCCATCAATTACCCAATTAACGTAAGTTTTAGATAGTTCAAATTTTTGAGCTATATCCGATTTAGAGGTCGGCTTCAGATTCAACTTTTTGTTTCTTAAGAATTGAACTGCAATTCTTTCTTGAAATGTTAAATCACTCATTTTTTATCCTTCCCTATGGCAAAAAAATCTTGTAATCCACACCTAAATAATCTGCAACTTTTTTCAAGGTGCTTAATCTAGGTTCATTTTTGTTCCAGCGATAAATAGCATTTTCGCCTACTCCTGACTCAAGCCCGATTTCTCTTAAAGTTTTATTTTGGAGTTTTCCAATTGCTTTTATGCTTTCTACCAATTCTTGTGACATATTATTCACCTCTTTTTGTAATGATTTGTTGCAAAGTTCTATCAAAAATGATAATATTTAAGCATAATAAATAAGCCAAAAACGTTTTAACTACTGCGCAATCGAATAGGCTTTTTATTATATGAATTATCAAAAAAGATATTATTGCTTGTCCGTTTCCCTAGGACATAAATTAATATACTATCTTTTTAGATAGTATGCAAGCATAAATTGTATCTTTTTTTATAAAAAAGAGAGGATATTTATGAATACGTACGAAAGAATCAAGGAAATTGCTACTGAACATGGAATGTCAATACGTGAAGTAGCGCTTAAAGCAGGAGTTGGTGAAAATTTAATTTATAGGTGGAAACACACTAAGCCTTCTTTAAAATCAATACAAAAAGTTGCTAGTGCTCTTAATGTAGATGTTGAGGATATTACTAGTACTAGTGACAAAGATGAATCTAGTCAATATAGAGCTATTCAAAGAAAGGCAAAAAAACTATCAATAGCAGATCAAGAAAAATTAATTGATATTATGGATACTATTTTTGATAAAACAGATGATGAATAATAAGTTTTGTTATGAAAACCATGATTGGGAAAAAATAAAAAATTCAGCATTGCAAACATTAAAGCAATCCAGTTTAAAAGATTTTCCCGTATCATTAGATACTTTATTAACCGAAAACAATATTAAATTACGAAAATATTCAGCTATAGCACGACAAACTAATATGTCAATAAAAGAAGTTGGAGATTTATTTAACTACAGATGACGGAATATTACTGTCTAAAAAAGATTCTAAATGCAGAGATGTCATTGCCTATAATGATACTATTTCAAATGAATCTAGAATCCGATTTACTTTATCACATGAATTAGGTCACAAAAAATTAAATCATAATTCTCATGCTAAAACTCTTTTATCACAACTTCCATCTGATGAATATTCATATTTAGAACAGGAAGCAAACTTTTTCGCTAAAAATTTGCTTGCTCCTTTTCCATGTTTATCATACATAGAAGAGCAAATTGAGCAGCCTTTAAGTGCGAATGAAGTACAAATTGTATTTGGCTTAAGCAATATGGCGTCAGAATTCGTTTTAGAAAATTATCAAAAATTAAGTTATAAAATTACTGATTCTAAATTAATTACCCAGTTTCAAGATTCATTAGACTGGTGGAGTAGTATTTTGAATATGACGCATAGATTTAGTATTGCAACATAATTTCATAAAACACTTTTTTAAAAAAACATTGGAGGATAAAAAATGAAAAAAATAATAACAGCAGGTGTAACAGTTATGGCTTTGACATTAGCAGGCTGCAGTAATACCAATACATCTAAGAACTCTACTAAAACAACTGTAACTAAAAAAGCTAATATTAATACAGATAAGACTGTTAAAATCAACAAAACATCAACAGCTTATGGTCCTTTGAAATTCAAACTAAAGTCAATTAGATATGAAACTGTTGAAAATAAGAAAAGCAATTATACTGATGCTGAATACAACATTTCTGGTAAGCTCAACAAAAAATATTACCGTGCAACCTTAAATCTAGTTTTAGAAAATTCAGGAACTAAACCTATTGATTTAAGTATGGGTACTAGAACTTATACTGTAGATAGTGGCATTGGTTTCCCTACTCATGGGTCAACTGAAGGTGGAGCTTTAGAAGAAGTAATTTCTACTCTTCAACCAAAAAGTAAAATTAATTTTCCAGTTTATTTAATTTCAAATAATAAATTTACAGCTAACCATTTAAAAATAAGCTTTGATGGTTTATGGGGGCCTAAAGATATGGAATCCATTGCAGATAGTGGATCTGCAGAAATAAAATAATCCTTTATCTGAGGGGA
>NZ_JBLTIM010000061.1:0-4219 GCF_055362665.1 Lactobacillus fornicalis | reverse complement strand
TAACTAGCACCACGCGTATAGTATAATAAATTGTGTCTTAGAAAGAGGGTATAAAATTTGGACAAATTACATAAGCAACAAGTGGCAAAACGACAACGATTTGCCATTAAGAAATTAACAGTTAGAACGGCATCTGTCCTTGTTGGGTTGTTGGGCTTACCCCTCATTATTAGTGGTAATGCCAAGGCAGATAATACGACAGTTGCTGCTCAAAATACATCCACGACTCAAGTGACTGATCCACAAGTTAGTGCCCATTCAAGCAATATTCGGATTAGCGACGAATCAAATACGGTTGGTCATCAAACTTCATCAACATTAGTTCCAAATAAAACAACAACGCCAGCGCAACAAATGCCGATAATCCATAAAACAACAGCAAAACAACCACTGCCCAGTAAGTACAACATTACTATGAATTTTCGCGATGTCACCCTACATAAGCCAATTCAAGTGATTAGTAATGGTCATTATGTATTCAAACAACCTTTCAAGCAGACCACAATTCGACCAGGGGATAGTGTGGATCAAGAATTTACTGTGGCCGGTTATAAATTAATGAATTCAGAAGTTTTGAATAAGTATTTCTATTTTGATAAACAAGGTAATGCCTGCCTTAAGAAAGGTATTACTACGCAAGACATTAACATTAATTTAGATTACGCATCATTGTCACCAATCAAAGTAGAGTATGTTGATGTAGATAACGGGCATATTTTAGCATCAATCGTTCTAGATAGTTTCTGGATGGCCCCTGAATCTCCACAACACCGTGCTGGTGATAAGAAAGCACCGGATGCATCACGCTATGAAGCCGCAGCCATTAATATTCCTGGATATAAATTAGTTTCTGAACCTGTTTTAAAGGGTAAAATCACTGGTCAAACTCGAAATTCGTTAGCTGATCCTAACTATGTTTATTTAACTTTCAAGTATAAGAAGGTTATAAAAAATAATTCTGATAGTAATAGGACTGAATTGTTACTTGTTCCAGAAGAAACAAATCTACCGTACAAACTCTTTACGATTGCTGGTAGCTATGGCGAAAGGATTGACCTAAACAATGGTAATTATGAGAAAAAAATGAGTGAGGAGATTAGCCATTACGAAAAACAAGGTTACTCCTATATAGGAAGTACAGGGACATATCTTAATTCTGATTATTTCAATTGGTACGCTAAGGGGATACATGTTTACTTGCTACCAAACAAACCAGTAACTGTGAGGTACATTGATGAGCAAGGAAATGTGCTTAGGAATAATGATACGCTTGCGTTCAACCTAGATAATCCTAACCAAAAAAATAATGGGGTTAATCCGCAAAAAGGCTGGTATGCAAAGGGTCCATGGCAAGTCCAACCTAAGAAAATTAAAGGTTATCGTCTTGTTCGTACTCTTGGAGCGACGAGTGGCCAGTATACTGTATACCAGTACATCACAACTTTTGTTTACACTAAGGACACAGATCCAACTGATCCCAAAACGCCAGAGACAACAACAACAACAACAACTGATCCCAAAACGCCAGAGACAACAACAACAACAACAACTGATCCAAAGACACCAAGCGATAAGCTTCCGGACAATCCTGGCAAGTCTGGTCAGACAGTTCCAGTTAATATTCACATTCCTGATGGTTATCAATTAGTTCCTGGTGAAAGTGTTCCAACATTTTACACCTTCAAGGATGGTAACCCTAATGATCATCAAGGACAAGGAACACCAGCTACTAATACGCCTACAAACACTACTCCTAATGGAAATGCTGTTACTGGCAAACTAGAAGGTAATGTTCCTAACATGCAAACTGGGAAGACGATTACGTTTCAACCAACGACAGCTAAGGATAACCAACTACCACAAACTGGTAATGACAATAGCTTAACAACCGTTGCCGGGATTATTGTAAGCCTGTTAACCAGTTGCTTAGCTGTTCTTGGCATTAATAAACATCAAGGCTAATATGATTACCTACCAACCATTCCGAAGCTAATCAAGACGCGATGCTTTAATTAGCTTCGGAATTTTGAATGATATATCATTATAATAGGATGGAATAAACTTTATATAAATATAAGTAATGGGGATTGATTTCTAATCTTTTAAGAATACTGTTTATGGTTGATTTTTTATACAATGTTGCCAACTGAGAGTAAATATAAAAAGGGAGATACTATGTTATCAGCAAAGAATTATTACGGCCGTCTGGTAAAGTTAAAACCAAAACAAGATCATTTTTCACTTCGTAAGTTATCTATTGGTCTTATTTCTGTTACCATAGGTATTACCTTATACTTGGGAGTGGACAACTCCTATGTTATGGCTGATACGAATTTGAGGGATAATAACAATCAACAATTAGCCGGATCGGGTAATGGCACCAATATAATAAATGATAAAGTTAAAATTCCAACCGGTGCTTTTCAGTCTAAACAAATGCAAACTGAAAATTGCAAAGTAAATAATCAGATGTTGGATAAAACTGAAGTAACAAATTCTACTAAAAATTCTTCTACACTAAATGTGGAAAATTCCAAGACTGCTGATTTGTCGAGATTTGATTACTCTTTATATACAAAAAAAGTAAAGAGTTTTGAATTTAGAAATTCAGATAATAACGATGTAATTAGAACAGTAATATTAAACAAACCTACCGGTGTTGAAACTGTAACTATGACTTTGAATGTTAGCTGCTTAAAAGGGAGAAAGCATCAGCATCGATCGCACACATCTACTAGATCGAGTATTTATAATTATAAACCTCAAGTTATTGCTGAAGTAAATACATCCAATAATCCATTGCCAAAAATATCAATTTTGGAGAAAAACGTTTTACCAAAAACTTTTTTTCAAGTAGATAAGAATACATTTCTTACTCAACAGGATAAAGAGAACTATGAGAAATTTATATCAGTTAATAAGAATGATATTAGCATAGAATTACCAGCTTTTTCCATTAATGATATTGATATTCCAGGCTATTCTTATCATATTAATGCAAAAAAGACTACTCCTGGAGCAGGATTAGGTAAAGAAAAGTTTTACATCTACACTGAATCACCACAAACAGTTGTTATCGACTATACCCCGATTACGGTTAAGGTTGAACATAAGATCATCACGGTAACACCAACCGATCCGAAGACACCAAGCGATAAGCTTCCAGACAATCCTGGCAAGAACTATCCAAAGGGTGTTGATAAGAAAGATCTGAACAAGACTGTTAAGCGGACGATTACTGTTAATAAACCAGCTGGCTCAACTGTTGATGCTAGTCAAGAGACTACTCTAACTCGGACGGCTACTGTTGACGAGGTTACAGGCCAAGTTACGTATGGCAAATGGACAACCTCAAAGCTTGATAAGTATAATGCACCAGAAATTCCAGGTTACACTCCAAGTCAAGCAGAAGTCCCTGCAGTTGATCAGGTAACGGTTGATTACACAGATCCAAAAATTGAAATTACCTACACGCCAACCGAACAGACTGGGAAGATCACATACGTTGATCCAAACGGCAAAGAAGTTGGTACTACCCCATTAACAGGAAAGACGGATGAAGAGATTCCAGTTACACCAAACGTTCCTGCAGGTTGGCAGATTGTTCCTGATCCAAAGATTCCAACAAAGATCACCGCTACTCCAGACGGCATTCAAACAGTTACGGTTAAGGTTGAACATNNACTGTTAAGCGGACGATTACGTCTCAACCAACGACAGCTAAGGATAACCAACTACCACAAACTGGTAATGACAATAGCTTAACATTAATGGGCTTAGGTGCCTCCACCTTATTGGGAATGTTTGGCCTTGCTGCTGTAAACAAGAAGCGTAAGTAATCAAATTAGCTCTACAATTTTATCCCTTTGTCAGTACTGATGAGGTATTTTGATGAGGTTAGTTTAAGTAGCGAAGCTGCTTGAGCTGACCTTTTCTTTTAGCTTAGTTTTTACCATGAGATTTGAGAGCTAGTAGACTTCGGATACGGGAATGATCAAAGTTGCGAAAACCATAAGCTGTTATTCTAGTGGTCTTAATTTTATTATTGTAAGCAGTCGTTATCAATACGGGTTGAACAAAGGGACTCTACAATTGTAAGTACTGATGAATTTAACATCAGTGCTTATTTTGGTTTTCTACGAATAGTCAAGGATATTAAAGGAATTCCTTGGAATTTAGCTGGATAGAAAAGTTAATTAAATACGCGTGGTGCTAGTTA
>NZ_JBLTIM010000060.1:0-3955 GCF_055362665.1 Lactobacillus fornicalis | reverse complement strand
TTCAACAACGAAAATTAGAGCTTATGAAGCAGCTATATAGATACCTTTTAGAAAATTTAAATACTGAAAAAAAGCACCCTAACATATTTATTAAAGGCAATTATTCACACTGGAATAAAGTAAAGCTTTCTGATTTAGGTGAAATTAGAACTGGAAAAACTCCAACACCAAGTGTTAGATCTAATTATACAAATATAGGAATGCCATTTGTAACTCCAACCGAAATCGTTGATTTGTATAACTATAATACGAGTAGATTTATTTCAAATTCGGGGCTGAAAAAAGCTCAAATTGCTCCTAAAGGTTCAATTTTAGTAACTTGTATCGCAAGTATTGGAAAGAATACTTGCGTGTTTAAAGAGAAGGTTGCATTTAATCAGCAAATCAATGCGGTTACGCCTAACAGTTTTAATGATTCAACATTTTTAGCATTTAAATCTTTACAATGGTCTAAAAGAATTGACTGCTTAACTGCAAATACTGCTATGCAAATTATTAATAAAAAAGATTTTTCAAATATTGAAACAATGGTTCCTAATCTAAATGAGCAAAAAGATATCTCAAAAATTTGGTTGAAATCTTATTCTTTAACCTATAAATATTCTGATGCAAAAAAATTAATTATTCGACTTAAAAAATTCCTACTTCAAAATTTATTCATTTGATATCTACCAAGCGTATTTTTGCTTTGATATAATAAAAAAAGCTCGTCAATAGATGAGTTAGTAGTTCAGAATAACTACATCCTCCCATTTCATTTATTCAACTTGGAGGTGCTTGTATGTTTATTCGGAATAGACTGGGGTTGTGCCTTAATGGCCGAAGTCATTATTGCAATTGGCAAAGCAAGTATATACTTTGCACTTGCCTATGCGATAATAAAAAAAGCTAATCATAAAGATTAGCTAACAACTCTAGTTATTCAACTACGTTCGAGGGTAACGGACTGGGACTCCGTTGCCCTCTTTTCATTTCAGTTATAATTATATGAAATCTGATAGTAAAAAGTCAAACCTTTTGGTAGTACTTCATTCTCTATTTTTATTTGAGTTGAAGCAAAAATATCACTTTTTATTGCACTCAAATAATCTGATGAACAACGATTGTATCCGAAGGTCAGATTTCGTGGGTTTGATGAGCCTTGGAAGAAGGTTAAGTTGGGGCAAATTGCAGATGTCAGAGATGGAACACATGAGTCACCGAAATATGTATCTCAAAATGGCTACCCATTAATCACTTCTAAAAACTTAGAAAATGGTACTATTAATTTTGACGATATTTCTTATATTTCAAAAAAAGATTATGAAGAAATAAATAAACGTTCTTTGGTTGAAAAGAATGATATCTTATTTGGAATGATTGGTACTATCGGAAATGTAGCTATTGTAAAAAAATCTGGATTTGCCATAAAAAATGTTGCATTAATAAAAAGCAACTCTGAAATACCATCAATAAATTTAATTCAAATTATACAATCTGATATTTTTAAAAAATATACTAATAGACTGAATTCTGGAAATTCGCAAAAATTTATTTCGCTTGGAGATATTAGAAAATTTGATTTTAAAATGGCTAGTAAAAGTGAGAATATGCTCATTTCTAAACTTTTTAAAAAAGTTGATACTCTACTTTCTCTTCAACAACGAAAATTAGAGCTAGAAAAGCAGTTGAAAAAGTTTTGCTTACAAAATATTTTATCTGATAATAAGAAATGTCCTAATCTTAGATTTCATGATTTTAGTACTAATTGGAAAAAAGTAAAAGTTGGAGATATATTTACTGTTACAAGAGGAAAGGTATTATCAAAAGATAAGATTTCTAAAACTAAAGATCATATTATGAAATATCCAGTATATTCTTCACAAACACTCAATAATGGCCTTTTGGGGTATTATCATGATTATTTGTTCGAAGATGCTATCACGTGGACTACTGATGGTGCCAATGCAGGTACGGTTAGACTTAGAGCTGGGAAATTTTATGGTACAAATGTTAATGGAGTTTTATTATCTAAAAATGGATATGTAAATGATGCAAATGCTGAAGCTTTAAATCAAATTGCATGGAAATACGTATCAAAAGTTGGAAATCCTAAATTAATGAATAATGTGATGCAGAATATTATGTTTTCAATTGCTCCTTCTGTAGAAGAACAAGTAATTATTTCTAAACTTTTCATTCTACATTCCAAAAGTTTAAAAATATATCAAGCAAATATAAATGTTTACACCCAACTCAAACAATTCCTACTTCAAAATCTATTTATCTAGATTGCTACAATAACCTCCTAATCAAAATTTAGGAGGTTTTCTTATGTCAAAGAAAATTAGTACAAAGTTGTTTTATAGGTATTATGGTAATTGGATTGATTTGTATAAAAAAGGTGCAATTCGACAAGTTACTCTCGATAAGTATTATCTGACCGAGCGTAAATTAAGAGAGTTAGCTCCAGAATTGCGTTTATCTGAGCTGAATCGCCAAACATATCAAAAATTATTAAATGATTATGCTGAAACTCACGAAAAGCACACAACCCTAGACTTCCATCATCACCTTAAAGCTGCAATTATAGACGCGCTAGACGATGGAATGATAAAAACTGATCCAACTCGGAGAGTAATTATTAAAGGTCGAAAACCTAAACCAAAAAAGAAAAAGTATCTAAATTTATTTGAGTTACAAATGTTGTTAAAACAACTAAAGTTAGGTACAGAACCTAATTGGGATTGGTTTATATTATTAGTTGCTAAAACTGGTTTGCGTTATGCTGAGGCCCTAGCATTAACTCCTAATGACTTTAATTATGAAAAGCAAGTTATTACAGTTACTAAAACCTGGAATTACAAATATGCAGGTGGAGGGTTCAGACCGACTAAAAATCCAACATCGAAGCGTAATGTAATGATTGATTGGCAACTTGCTCAGCAATTTAAGCAGATTACACAAGGTATGGACCCTGAGAAGCCTATTTTTGTATCAGGACGAGCTTTTAATTCAACAATAAACATAATTCTAGAGCGATTATGTTATCAAGCTGAAATCCCTGTTATTTCAATTCATGGACTAAGGCACACACATGCTTCACTGCTTCTTTATGAAGGCGTATCTGTAGCAAGTGTAGCCAAACGACTAGGTCATGCTAATATTACAACTACTCAAAAGACTTACTTGCATATTATTCAAGAACTCGAAAACAAGGATAATGACAAAGTAATGCATCATTTATCTCAGCTATAAAATAAAAGTCCTAGCTAGATGGCTAGGACTTTGTGTTATATAAATAAGTTTTGAAGTAGGAATTGCTTGAGTTGTTGTGTAGTATTTATATCCTGTTGTTGAAGGGAAAGAAGGGAATTCATAAGATTATAAATCCTGGAAATATTATTTTGTTCATCACTTTTTGGGATAGTTATACTCATTTCAAAAAAATCTTGTGGTGAGATATTTAATAATCCATGATTCCTTGCACCTTCTGTAGAAACTTGAACTATGTGAGAATACCATTTAGTAGTGTCGAAAAACGCTTTTAAAAAATCAGAATTAATATTTTCAGGTGTAAATGCAATATATAATGTGGAAAGCGCTCCTTCATTATACTTTTCCAATCTTTTAATTGAACCATATGGAGCTTCCTTAGAATAGCTTTTATTATAGGCAAACTCTCCACGTTTAAGCAAAATATAGTTTGCAAGATTTTCACTGGCAACAACTCTACCAAAAAAATCTCTTTGATCAACTAAGCCAAATTGTGCAGAAATTGTTAAGGGAATATTAGTTTCTAGATTTTTATTTTTTCTGCGTATTCTTTTGACATTTCTCCCCAACTTAACCTTCTTCCAAGGCTCATCAAACCCACGAAATCTAACCTTGGGATACAATCGTTGTTCATCTGAAAATAAGTTTTGAAGATTAAACTGCTTCAACTGATTTTCTAACTCTAATTTTCGTTGTTGAA
>NZ_JBLTIM010000059.1:0-1347 GCF_055362665.1 Lactobacillus fornicalis | reverse complement strand
AATTACCGCACTAATTACATTTTTAGTATTCTTTTTTAGTTCTTTTTCATTAAAAACATAATTAGTAATATTACCGCTATGTTGCACGCTTACACGGTTCACACGATTATAATTTGATTGTAATGTATCTAAGATTAACATTTTTATTTACCTTCCTTTTCGTTTTCTATAATCACTATATATAATTATTATAGACTTGTCAATACTTTTTAAAAATATTTTTTTGCCTTATTTTCAAGGGGTTAAGTCTTATATGGTAGAAAACTATCCAAAAATTTATAAAAAGCATGTTATAAAGTAAGTAGCTTCAAGGGGTTAGCAACGTTTTAAAAAGTGTTTATAATATACCTTTTAGCGTTATAAATATATTTCTTACTTTAAGTAATAAAAAACTTTTAGACCCCTTTTTCAATTTTTGTCTTTTGCTTAGCTACGTTCGAGCATGTATACGCGCGCGCGTAAGTGAACGAAAAGCAATTCAATCGTATTCCAATTGTAAATGATAAAAAGACTGATATCTTGTTGTGATATCAGTTTTTATTTTGTTGTTTCTATATTTATAATTCATTGCTAACTGTAACTGCTAAATAATTGAATAAATCTTAAATATCTGGATAAAGATAAATACTATCGCTACTAAAATATTTATTAAATACTGCAGTTAACTGCAATTATATTTATTGTCGTTAATTAAATAGCCTAATAATATTTTTGATTAATTTAGGCACTTCTAATTAGATATCTCTCCAGAAGCCATTAATGTAAATTAATAAGCCAGATTACTATAAACAACAAAAAAAGAAATAGGACCATACACTTTTTTTCTGTACGATCCTATTTTTTTGCTTATTCGGTAAATAATGTTTTTTTGATTTCCCTTGGAGGCACATTAATTATATCATAGTCGCTTATTTCGGCGGTCTGACGCCATTTTACGACAAGCTAATATGATTATAGTGCCTACGAAAATTATAGCCATAAAAGCTAAGTAAACTAAGAATAAAGCTAAACCAATTGCTAGAATCAGTTCCAATACTCTTAAGGTTAAACTCCAAAAAGCTAATCCTAGTAACATAAAAAGATATCTTCTCCTAACCGAGAAAATCAAAAAATCGATTTTCGGTCTATTTTATTTTTCAAAATAGCAACCCATCTTAAAATCTGGATTGGGATTTTTAGTCTATTTCTTAAAAACAATACCCTAGCCCTTTTAATAAGGGGTTGGGATTACCAGCCTAATTCTTTTCTTAAAGTTTCTAAAAAATGATTTCTTTTGTAATACAAATTTGTTCTAGAAATGTGTAAATGATCTGCCACCCCTTCTAAGGTAAGGTTGGGATTTCTTTG
>NZ_JBLTIM010000058.1:0-4171 GCF_055362665.1 Lactobacillus fornicalis | reverse complement strand
CAAAGAAATCCCAACCTTACTTTAGAAGGGGTGGCAGATCATTTACACATTTCTAGAACGAATTTGTATTACAAAAGAAATCATTTTTTAGAAACTTTAAGAAAAGAATTAGGCTGGTAATCCCAACCCCTTATTAAAAGGGCTAGGGTATTGTTTTTAAGAAATAGACTGAAAATCCCAATCCAGATTTTAAGATGGGTTGCTATTTTGAAAAATAAAATAGACCGAAACTCGATTTTCTGATTTTTTCGGTTAGGAGAAGATATATTTTTATGTTACTAGGATTAGCTTTTTGGAGTTTAACCTTAAGAATATTAGAACTGATTCTAGCAATTGGTTTAGCTTTATTCTTAGTTTACTTAGCTTTTATGGCTATAATTTTCGTAGGTACTATAATCATATTAGCTTGTCGTAAAATGGCGTCAGACCGCCGAAATAAGCGACTATGATATAATTAATGTGCCTCCAAGGGAAATCCAAAAAACATTATTTACCGAATAAGCAAAAAATAGGATCATACAGAAAAAAATGTATGGTCCTATTTCTTTTTTTGTTATTTATAGTAATCTGGTTTATTAATTTACATTAATGGCTTCTGGAGAGATATCTAATAGAAGTGCCTAAATTAATCAAATATATTATTAGGCTATTTAATTAACGACAATAAATATAATTGCAGTTAACTGTAGTATTTAATAAATATTTTAGTAGCCTAGCGTTAATCTGATTATTCGGTATTTTATTCAGTTACTTAGCAGTTACAGTTAGCAATGAATTATAAATATAGAAACAATAAAATAAAAACTGATATCACAACAGGATATCAGTTTTTTGTTTACGATTGAATTGCTTTTCGTTCACTTACGCGCGCGCGTATACAGGCTCGAACGTAGCTAAGCAAAAGACAAAAATTAAAAAAGGGGTCTAAAAGTTTTTTATTACTTAAAGTAAGAAATATATTTATAACGCTAAAAGGTATATTATAAACACTTTTTAAAACGTTGCTAACCCCTTGAAGCTACTTACTTTATAACATGCTTTTATAATTTTTTGGATAGTTTTCTACTATATAAGGCTTCAACCCTTGAAAATAAGGCAAAAAAATATTTTTAAAAAGTATTGACAAAGTTGTATTCACGTTTTAAAGTATAAGTATAAAGTTAATGTTAAAACGAAAAAAGGAAGGTAAAAAAATGTTAATCTTAGATACATTACAATCAAATTATAATCGTGTGAACCGTGTAAGCGTGCAACATAGCGGTAATATTACTAATTATGTTTTTAATGAAAAAGAACTAAAAAAGAATACTAAAAATGTAATTAGTGCGGTAATTAGTAAATCTAAAATTACTAATGATAAAATAAAATTCTTGGCAAATATAAATACTAATAATAAAGTAATAAACTTACAGAGTAATATTTGTGATACGTACGGGCAAGAAGCGGCCTTAAATGGTTTAATTGATCAAATCAAAACAGAATGCCCGGAATTGTTTGAAGTGATTCAAAAATCAGTGAAGGGGTGGGACTAGTGACAATAGATTGGAACAACCCCGAAGAAGTGAGAAAGTACCGCGCCCAAAAATCAAGGGAATACCGCGCGCGGGTAAAAGCAAGGGCCGAAGCTGGTGATAAAGAAGCTCAAAAACTAAGGGAGAAAAACAACGAACGGCGACCATTTGCACAATGTAAAACTTATTTGCGTCGTCATGCAAATTTAAAAGAACTGAGGGAAGTAAAAGAAATAATTTTGAATCGTGAAAAAGAACTAAAACAAAAAAATATTTAAAATATATATTGACGTTTTAAAGTTATCATGATATTATAATCATGTAAGGCAAAAGAAAAAGCCTATAAGGTACTGGTAATACCTTATAGGCAACGCCTTAAAAATATAAAAGTGTTACGGGTTTTATAATTAATAAGACTATTTAATTATAGTTAAATAGTTTCGAATTGTAAAGCCCTATAGAAAGGGTTATTTTTATGCAAAAATTAGTAGAAAAATACAATTACTTAGATTTGAAGAATGTTAACGGCTTTAAATTTTACAAGTTCAACCCTAAAAAAAAGGGCGGGGCGGTTGTTAACAACGTTTTAAAGAATTTAACGGGGTTGAATTTAAAGACTGCCAACATTGAACAAATTCAAGAAGCGGCACAAGAAAAGGGCTTTTATATTAGAACAGTTTACAAATTTAAAACAAAAAGCGGCGGTTATGATTATAATTTAATAAATAATAAATTGGCCTATGCAGAATTATACAACGATGTAACTTATTTGATTGTAAAAAAATCAAATGACTGTTCAATTTGGCAGCTTGCAGATGAACGCGACGCTTTTAACGCTTTGAAAAAAATATATTATTACAATAATGAAACACTTTACCGCCTAAAATTAGGCAAGTGGCTAGACTCTCACACGTTCAATGTTCAAAAAGAAGTTATTTCATTGACAAAAGAAGAAGCAGAAACATGGGGAGAGTTCTAAAATGGATAAATTTAAATATTTAAAATTAGGGGACTTAATCGAAGAAAAAACTAGCGGGGTGTTTTCTGGCTGGACCGACGGGGAACCATATAACGAAGATGGATATATTTACATGTATCCTAGTGATGGTTATTCTGCTATTTATGAATTAAGCGACTATTTAAAAATTAATCTTAATGAAGCGGCTAAAATACTTTTATCAGAGAAAACAGAAGTTTTTTATAATGTTAATGGTTGGTATGAAGTTGAAATAAAAAGGGGCTAGAAAAAATGAAAAAATTAGTAATTTTAGGCGGTTTAATTGTTGTAATGCTAGGGGCATTATATACCTATCTAGCCCCACGGGTTGAAGCTGATACGGAATATAAAACTGTTAAAATTGACAAAAACACTAAAATAAAATATAAAAAATATAACGACGGTCAAATAATTATAAAAGTTAATACTAAGAAAAAAGTACTTACTGATATAGGCGCAAACATTGACAAGGACGGCAAAAGCGACGGCGCAACAATTGCATTAAATTAGAAGGAGTTAAACAATGGATATAATTATAATAGCTTTATTGGTTTCTTTATTTGGTTATATAGTTTCTTCAGAAAAGCGCAAAAAATAGCGCTTTTTTTATTATTTTTATATTGACTTTCAAACGTGATTATATTACTATAATATATGTAAGGTTAAGGAACAACCTTACTAGAAAGGAGCAAGACAATGACAAAGAAAAAAAGCAAAAATAAAAACGGCTATAGAATAGCCGTTATAAAAAACTGCTTAGATATTGTTATAAAATTACTGATCATAATAACACAAATCTTAGTAATTTTTAAAATGGTAAAATAGCAGTTATAAGGGGCTAGGCTTAAAGGCTTAGCCCTTTTTATTATGGTATCATTTTTCTTTTTAAGGCGTCAAGCCTTGAGCCTTTGACTGCCTTATATATGTATAACTATATAGACTACTAGACTTTTTTTATTGTGCTAGTGGTCTATTTTTTTATGTTTATTTTTTTAATTGAATTCTTTCAACTGTTTAAGTTTCAACAATCTTACATATATGTATGCAGTTATATTTACATCTATTTAAATATAACCATCGTGCAACTGTTTGAGTCTTTTAAGTTGGTACTTTTTTAGTACTTTTAAAGCTTTTATATATAGTACTATGCTTATATACCTTAAAAAGGCAATAGCCTTATAAGGCTATAAAAAGTGTTTTAAACGGTTTAAGGGTGTTTATATATGATACTACACAAATGCAATAAAAGCGGTTGTAATGCTTTAATAAGCGTCAAATATAAATATTGTAAGAAGCACATTAATTATTATTCTAGACAATACGACCATATAAGGATGAACAGAAAAGCAACAAGAAACTATAGAAAGTTTTACCAGTCAAAGGCTTGGAGAGATTTAAGAAGCTTAAAGCTTGCACGGAATCCATTATGTGAAAGGTGTTTAAAAAATAATATATATAGTTTGTCTACTGATGTTCATCATATAAAAGATGTATATAACAACTATTCATATAGATTAGATTACAACAACTTACAAGCATTGTGTAAACCATGCCACGAAAAAATCCACAAGCTGGGGTATTACCCACCGTTATAAACCGTTACAAGTTCAAAGGGCTATAAATTGATTACCAACCGAACGGGTGTACCCCATAGTCGATAGGG
>NZ_JBLTIM010000057.1:0-707 GCF_055362665.1 Lactobacillus fornicalis | reverse complement strand
TTTTTCAACAGAATTAGATACTGAAAATGTTACTAACCAACTTCAATCAGGTCGTTGCTGGCTTTTTGCAACTTTAAATGTATTGCGCCACCATTTTGGAAAAGAATACAAGGCTAAGAACTTCACTTTTTCACAAGCTTACAACTTTTTCTGGGATAAGGTAGAACGTGCTAATAACTTTTATAACTACGTTCTAGAAACTGCTAATAAGCCTTTAGATGATGGTGGTCAATGGCATATGGCAATTTCATTAGTTGAAAAGTATGGAGTAGTTCCTACATATGCAATGCCTGAAACTGCCAATACTAATAATACATCTGCTTTAGCAGAAGCACTTGCCCAAAAAGAAAAGAAAGATGCATTAGTACTTAGGAAATTAGTCCAGGCTGGTGACTTAGAAGCAGCTGAAAAAGCTCGAAAAAAATTCTTGAGTGAAGTTTACCGTATGACGGCAATTGCTGTTGGTGAACCACCTAAGAAGTTTGACTTGGAATATCGTGATGACGATAAGAAGTACCATTTAGACAAGAACTTAACCCCAATTGAATTTTATAATAAGTATTTTAAGGGTGTTAACTTAGATGATTATGTTGTTTTAACAAATGCACCTGACCATGAATACAATAAGCTATTCGCTCTACCTTCTGAAGATAATGTCCAAGGTAAATATCCTATTAAACTACTAAATGTACCAATGGAATTTTTAA
>NZ_JBLTIM010000056.1:0-8513 GCF_055362665.1 Lactobacillus fornicalis | reverse complement strand
AAAAATTTGACAGTTTCAAACTTCTTTTTAAGAGAAAAATTAACTAAATCTACTATATATACTCCTTAATCATTTATAACTTAAAAGTTCCGATTTACTTCGGGGCTTTTTTGTTAAAATAAAAATAAATTCAATACAGAAAGAAAAATTAATATGAAAATTTTAATTGCTCCAGATTCTTATAAAAATTGCATGGCTGCTCGTCAAGTAGCTGTAGTGATGAAGAAAGGACTCAGTCGGATATTTCCAAATGCTGAATATGTTCTTGTGCCAATGGCTGATGGTGGGGAAGGGACGGTGGATGCCTTAGTTAGCGCTACTAATGGTCAGTTTGTTGATGTCCAAGTTCATAATCCTTTGAACCAACTAGTCATAGCAAAGTATGGCTTTTTAGGAGATAAAAAAACAGCCGTAATTGAAATGGCAGCTGCTAGTGGTATTCAATATGTCGATAAGAAAACAATGAATCCCATGATTACTACCAGCTATGGTACTGGAGAAATGATTCAAGATGCAGTTAGGCGTGGAGCTAAGCAAATTATTTTGGGGATTGGTGGCAGTGCAACTGTTGATGGTGGCTGTGGAATGGCTCAAGCCCTTGGTGTTAAATTGCTGGATAAAAATGGTCAAGCTATAAAATTAGGTGGTGCAGGTTTAGCTGATTTGACTCATATTGATATTAGTCAGGTACCAGAACAGATTAAAAAGATAAAAATATATATTGCAAGTGACGTAACTAATCCATTAACTGGGTCACAAGGTTCAGCTGTTGTTTTTGGTCCCCAAAAAGGAGCAACTGAGCAAATGATTTCGGTTCTGGATCAGAATTTGCATCATCTTGCTCAAGTTGTTAAAAATGATCTTCAAGTGGATTATGAAGCAACTCCTGGCAGTGGTGCTGCAGGAGGTTTAGGATTTGGTTTACTAGCATTTACCAATTCAGAAATGAAACAGGGGATTGAGCTAGTAACAGATTTTGCGCAATTAGCAGAAAAAGCTAAGGGAGCAGATTTAGTGATTACTGGTGAAGGTAGTACTGATTTTCAAACTAAATTCGGCAAAACCCCATATGGTGTAGCTCTGACAACCAAAAAAGTGGCTCCACAAGCTCCAGTTGTTGTTTTATCAGGGAATATTGGACCAGGTGTTGAAAACTTATATGAAAATAATGTGATTGATGCAATTTTTTCGACTCCAAGTGGGGCAAAAAGTCTTGAACAGGCAATTAAAGATGCACCAGAAGACATAGCTCTTGCAGCTGAAGAGGTAGGTCGTTTAATAAAAAGCATTATTAAATAACAAGCACTAATAAAATGTTATTATTTTAATACTGTTTAAAAAGTTCTTGTTATTTATTAAGCAAATAAATTGTTTTTATCAATTTTTTGGACTATTCTAAGAGCAGAGTAAAGCTCTAGAAATTTATTGCAGAAGGAAAGGTATTAATATGAAGAAATTAGAAAGTACTAAATTAACAGCAGATCAACAAAAATTCTTTACTGACAAGCTTGCATTTGTATCATCAGTAAGTAAAGATGGTGAACCACAAGTTGGTCCTAAGGGTTCTTTGAACGTTGTTGACGAAAGCCATTTGGCATGGGTTGAAGTAACTCACGCACACTTATGGGAAAATGTACAAGCTGGTAGCAAGGTAGCTGTTGTAGTTGCTGATGTTCCTAGCCATACTAACGTACGTGTAATTGGTACTCCACATGTATCAGAAGACAAGGAATTCATCGAAGCACAATACAAGAAGACTGGTAAGACCAGCGGTGATGTTGTTGTTATCGACATCGAAGAAATTGATGCTTAATTAAAAAGGCTTTTAGAAGAGCGATAACCTAATTTTGGGTTATCGCTTTTTTATATTCTCTATGTTTAACTAGAATATTATTCCTAAAAAATTAGATAAATTCTATCATTTAAGAAATTTGTCAAGGGATATTTAATTAAATAACAAATTGTGTGTTAAATATAAGTGCTTTTAGGAATTGTTTTATTTAATTCTTCAAACCTATTGATTTTTTCTATGTTTATTGCTTAAATAATATTAGAATAATTGTTACTAATTGTTGCTGTGGGGGCATGGTTTAACAATTAAAGGATGTTCTTTTTTTAGGCTAGAATAAATATGGGTAACAAAATATTTCAATTTATTTAATAGAGATCTTAGTTGTGGGAGATTAAGACTCAGTGGGGTTAATTAATAAGAATATCCTTTATATACAAAAAGAAGCACCAAATTATGGTGCTTCTTTTATTTTATAATGCTGATTAATTTTTTAGCTTCGGTAGCGATTAATTCACTAGTCTTGATTAGACTTAGTGTCATCAAACAAAGTTGTTGTAGTTGTTTCAACGTATTTAGCCATACGAGCAGAGTGATATGGGTCAACTCCATCCTTGTTAAATGCATGTGCATCGCTAATATTCTTCATCGCTTGACGCACAACTGCTTCATCAAGGCCATCCTTAGCATTTGGCAATGATAAAGTGGTGTTTTTATTTTCACTATTGATAAAACCTAATTTTAAAACTTTAGACATGATATTGACTCCTTACTATTTCAAAAAATTAAACTAACTTGATATTTTGCTTTTGGATTAAGATAGCATCTGATAAAGTATCGCCTTGCAAGCTACTGAGGGCTTGACCTACTTGGGCAAGAGCAGAAGCAGTTGCATCTTTGGCAACATTTTTCAATGTGCGTGTTAATTTACCGTTGGTGTAACTTTCTGATGAAAAAGTATATTGGACTGATTGTTCTAATAATTCAAAATTCATAGTTATTCTCCTTATATCTAAATCATGTAAGTCATGCGCGCAATTGCCTTACACTATATATAACGAATGGGAGAAGCAAAACACGCCAAATTTTTTGTAGAGATCGGGGGGAAGTTGAATAAGTCGGGCTTTATTAAGGCCAGTTTCTTGTATAATATAAACTATAGTTTAATTACAACGAAAGTGGGTTATTCATGATTTACGATAAAGAGGATATTTTTGAAAACTCCTTAATTGAATATCTATCAACTGGCAAGGTTCCTCAATATGAAATTAATGAACCAAGTCAAAATTATGTTATTGATACTTTGCGTAAGCAAGGTAGAAAGCAAATTTGGCAATATTTACCTAATGTAAAGACTACCCCTGCTCTTTGGCAAAACTTCAAAAAGATTTTGGAACAACATAATCAAGACAAGCTTGATGGGCCATTGTCAGAAAATGAATTTGCTCAAGTAAAGAAAGAGATTTCTTCTTTGAATACACCATATCAAGCTGGTCAATTCTTATATGGTGTAAATGGGATTAGTCAAATTGAAATTGACTTAGATGATGGGCGACACGTTTTTTTGAAAGTCTTCGATCAAAAACAGGTTGGTGCTGGAGATACGGTTTATCAAGTTGTAAATCAAATTCAAAGACCAGCAGTAATTCACGGAAAACAAGAGCGTAGATTTGATACAACGCTTCTTATCAATGGCTTACCAATTATTCAAATTGAAGAAAAGAAAGATGGCATTTCAGCTAATGAAGCATTGAATCAAATGCATCAGTATATTGAAGAGGGTCAATATAGTGACATCTTTTCTACAGTTCAAATTTTAGTAGCAATGTCTCCTCATGAATGTTTATACATGGCTAATACTACAGCTGATAAATTCAATAAAGATTTTGCCTTTCACTGGCAACGAAAAAAAGACAATACCCAGGTCAATAATTGGCTTGAATTTGCGGATACAGTCTTGAGTATTCCAATGGCCCACCAAATGGCTACAAGTTATATGATTTTGGACGGTACTCCTAATAATCAAATGCTTAAAGTCATGCGACCATATCAGGTTTATGCAACGCAGGCAGTAATTGAAAAGCTCAAGCATTGGGACTTTGAATATGGTGAAAATCGCGTTGGTTATGTCTGGCACACAACTGGATCTGGTAAAACAATTACTAGTTTTAAAACAGCTTGGCTTGCTAGTCGCTTGCCTAACGTTGATAAAGTGGTTTTCTTAGTTGATCGAATTGCTTTAACTCGGCAAACGATGGAAAAGTACCACGCCTATGATCCAGAAGCAAGTGAAGATGATTGGGGCAATGTTCTTGATACACGTAACACTACTGACTTGAAGAATAAGTTACGTAAACGTGGTAGTGATATTATCGTTACTAGTGTACAAAAACTCGAGACATTGGTTAAACGTGATAGTTTTAAAGACCCTGACAAGAATATTGTCTTTATCGTTGATGAAGCTCACCGTTCAACTGGTGGGGATGCTTTTAGTTTGTTAAAGAAAGCCTTTAAGAAAGGGGCTTGGGTTGGCTATACTGGTACGCCAATGTTTGATGATACAACAGCAAATGGTGTAAGAACTCAAGATGTTTTTGGAGAGCCACTTCATATCTATACCATTAGAGAAGCAATTAGTGATGGGAATGTTTTGCGGTTTAAGGTTGACTTCCAAACAACTATTGATGAAGACAAGATGAAGAGCGATTTCTTGCCTGAGTTTTATCATCAAAGATATCCTAAATGGACTGAAGCAGATATTAAGCACAAGATTGAAAACTTGCAACCTGATGATATCGATGATGCCATTGGGCCAACTTTTTATGATGAGAATAAAGAACACGTTAAATTAGTTGTTGAAGATATCTTTAAGAATTGGCGTAATCGTTCAAATGATGGGCAATATAATGCATTACTGACAACTCACGTAGGTGGTAATCGTGCAAGTACTCCAATGGCTATGATGTACTATGATGAATTTCAAAGAGTTAATGCTGAACATCAAAAAAATGGTGGCTTAGTTCTAAAAGTTGCGGTTACCTTCTCACAAAGTACCGGTAATGACGACAACATGGTTGAAAACAATAAGAATTTAAGTCGTGCAGTAGACCTTTATAATGCCCAGTTTGGTACGTCATTTGGAATGGATGATATTGCAGGATATACTGCTGATGTTGTTTCAAGACTGAATAAGACGGCCTTTGATAAGAACTACTTAGATTTGGTTATTGTTGTTGACCAATTATTAACTGGTTTTGACGCTCCAGGATTGAATACCTTGTATGTTGACCGAATCTTAAGAAATGCCAGCTTAATTCAAGCATATTCAAGAACTAACCGGATTGCTGATATGCAGACTAAACCTTTTGGAAGAATTGTTAATTATCGTTGGCCGGTTGAAAATGAAAAGTTGATGAATAGAGCCCTTTCTATTTATGCAAATAAGTCTTCGGCCTTTAGTCAAGATAAATTACTAAAGGATGATGATAATCCAGTTACTGTACCATCATATAAAGAACAAGTTAATGAAGTAAGAAAAACTATTGACCGTCTTAGAACGCTCACAAATGATACACTTGAAGAAGTTCCAAAGTCTGAAGAAAATCAAAAAGAACTAAAACAATTACTTCAAAAATATAGTCGAGAAATTGAAATACTTAAGCAATATGATCATAAAATTGATGAGAATGGTGAAGAAGTTGGTTATGATTATGAACATCCTGAAAAATTACTTTCACAATTGGGTATTTCTGAACAAGAAGAAAAGAAAATTACGACAGTATTACCTAACTTGATTAAAACAATAAATCCAGTAAATCCGGGTAATCCTTTGCCAGACATCGACTTGCGTATGACTCACATTAAGGAAGTCGTAATTAATTATGATTATCTTACTCACTTGATTGAAGAACTTATTAATAAGGTTCATGAAGATGATAAAGAAGCAGTTCGTAAAATTCAGGATAAGATTAGAGAATTCACTTTATCAATGGATAATCGAGCTTATGCTAAGCAAATTGAACGGACTAGTAGAGCAATTGTTAATAAGCAATATCCTAAAGATGCTGAAAATCAAAAGTATCCATATCATATTGAAGATGTTCATGAAGTGATTTCTCAAGCTAATGAAACTGAAATCGATGATATTATTTATAAATTCAGAATTAAGTGGGGAATTGCTGATGTAGTAACTACCGAAGAATTAAAGTCGATGTTTGCTAACCACCGTCTTGGCCAAAAAGATTTAAACGATTCTGGAAAAATTGATGCAATTAAAAAAGCCGCTGCTGAAACATATAAAAAACGTGCAACGGATGAAAAAGTTGTTAAGTTATCAAAAATAAAATATAGAAATTCACTTGCTGATGCTATTTATGAGTTGGCAGATGAACTTAAGAGAGAAATTTAAGAGTAGGGAAGAGAATAAATGTCAGAAAAAGATATCACAACTAAATTATGGGCGATGGCTAATGAACTTAGAGGAAATATGGATGCCTCAGAATATAAAAATTATATTTTGGCGTTCATGTTTTACCGTTATTTGTCTGAACATCAAGAGGACTACTTGGTGAAAAACGATATTTTAGACATCGAAGATGGTGAAAGTGTTAATGACGCATATGTTCGAGAAGCTAGTGGGGAAGATTTAACAGATTACTTAGAAGATATTGCATCAAGTTTGGGGTATGCAATCGAACCCCATGATACTTGGGCCTCATTAATTAAGCGTGTTCAAGATAAAGAAGTAATTCCAAGTGATTATCAAGACTTACTTGATCACTTCGCTAAGAATACTGAATTAGCAAACAATAAGACTGCTAGTCAAGATTTCCGTGGAGTTTTCAATGATGTTAATTTAGGAGATTCTCGTCTTGGTAGCAATACCAATGATCGTGCTAAGTCAATTAGTAAGATTGTTCAGTTGGTAGATACTATTGAATACAAAGATGAAAACGGAAAAGATATCCTTGGGACAATCTATGAATACTTAATTGGTCAATTTGCAGCTAGTGCTGGTAAAAAGGGTGGGGAATTTTACACTCCATTTGAAGTTTCAAAAGTTTTAGCTAAGTTGGTAACTGCAAACTTAAAAGGTGAACCAGAAGAATTCGAAGTATATGACCCTACTTGTGGTTCAGGTTCATTATTGCTTACTGTTCAAGGTGAAGTTCCTGGCGGTAAGAAGCCTGGTGTTGTGAAGTTCTACGGTCAAGAAAAGAACACTACTACTTACAACTTGTCACGAATGAACTTGATGATGCACGGTGTCGAATTTACTAATATTCACTTGTCTAATGCTGATACACTTGAAGCAGATTGGCCAGATGGACTTGATGCCCAAGGGGTTGACCGTCCTAAGACTAACTTTGATGCAGTTGTTGCAAACCCACCATATTCAGCTCACTGGGACAATAACGAAAACAAGTTAAAAGACCCACGTTTTTCAGCTTATGGGAAGCTGGCACCAAAGACCAAGGCTGATTATGCTTTCGTTCTTCATGGGTTATACCACTTATCACCTGAGGGAACAATGGCAATTGTTCTTCCACACGGTGTCTTGTTCCGTGGTGCAGCCGAAGGTGTAATTCGTCAAAACATTATTGAAAAGAACTACCTTGATGCAGTAATCGGCTTGCCAGCTAACTTATTCTATGGCGTAAGTATTCCTACAATTGTGCTTGTCTTTAAGAAGAATCGTCAAAATAAAGATATCTTCTTTATTGATGCTAGCCGTGAGTTTGAAAAGGGGAAGAATCAAAACAAATTAACTGAAGAAAACATTGATAAGATTATTTCAACTTACCTTAAGCGTGAAGATGTAGATAAGTATGCTCACAAAGCAGAACTTGATGAAATCAAGGAAAATGACTACAACTTAAACATTCCACGTTATGTAGATACATTTGAACCAGAACCACCAGTTGACTTAGGAAAAGTTGCTGATGAACTTGAAGAAGTTAACCAAAAGATTGCCGAAAATAAGAAAGAACTGTTAGAAATGTTAAAAGAATTAACGACAGATGATGATGATTTACGGGCACAATTGGACAAGTTTATTAGCGTGTTTGAGAAGAACTAAGAGAAAAGTGGGGTGAAAAATAATGACAGATGATTTGATGAAAAGCAGTGGTAGCAGGGATGCTGGCAATAGCACTCACGCTGATGAACAACGATTGTATCCGAAGGTCAGATTTCGTGGGTTTGATGAGCCTTGGAAGAAAGTTAAGTTGGAGGAAATAAGTGAACGAGTAAATGGAAATGACAATAGATTTAATCTCCCTGTATTAACTATATCTGCTAAGACAGGATGGATGACTCAAGAAGATAGATTTTCTGGTGATATTTCTGGCAAGCAAAAGAAAAATTATACTTTATTACACAAAGGAGAATTATCATATAATCATGGTAATTCAAAAGTAGCTAAATATGGTGCCGTTTTCAGTTTGCAGAACTATTCTGAAGCGCTTATTCCTCATGTATATCATAGTTTTAAAATCATAAAGGAAACCACTCCAGTTTTTATTGAAAACTTTTTCAAGAAAAAAGATGTGAATAAGCAATTACGGAAGTATATATCTTCATCTGCCCGAATGGATGGCTTACTAAATATTAGCTATTCAGATTTTATGAAAGTTCATCTGTTTATAAGTCAAAAAATAAGTGAAACTAAACAAATAGATAAAATCTTTGAAATTCTAAATTCTCTTCTTTCTCTTCAACAACG
>NZ_JBLTIM010000055.1:0-6958 GCF_055362665.1 Lactobacillus fornicalis | reverse complement strand
CAAACTATTTTACAGTCTCTTTAATTAACAAAGTCGCTACTTGTTTAAGCTTGTCTTGCTTATATAAGTTTTTATCTTTAATAATATCTTCAATCTTAGATAAATTATTAGTTGCAAGTTCTGGTGAATATTCAGAATAAATTTCTTTCAACAAATCATTTAATTTATCAACAGGTCCAATCCCATCTTCACCACGCAAAGAAAACTTAGCTGCTTTAAAAGCATTAACTGAATCTTCTCTTAAAAAGTTCCCGCGATATTTAACAATATGGTGAACAGCCATAAATATTTCGCGTAAATCATGTTTTTGATTATCATGCATCAAAGCATTACGTAAGTGGTAAATAGTTGGATATTTTTTATAAAATCTCTTGTCAGCTTTTATACTTTTAAAAACAATTGCATTAAATTGCTTACGACTATCTTTAGGAGAATAGTCTGATTCTTTTAATCTTCTAAAAAAATTAGGATCTATTTTTTCCATTTCTGGATCAAAGATTTCTTCAAGTAAACCTAATCTCCAGTGACGTCTTGCTAATCTTCTTCTAGTAGTTCTAAAAGAACGTCTATCAGCTGCAGCTTGCCCTTCTTTAAAAAGGCGTGCGCCGATAGCAGTCTTCCCCTTTAGCTTCAAAATATTATTTTGTTTATCTGTTACTACGTAACCACATGAGTTTGTCCCGATATCGAGACCAATGATGTAGTCTTTTATTTCTTTCATAAAGACTTCCCTCCATATTTTTCCTATAACTCGTTAATCTTGACATACCTAAATTATCCTATAACTTCAATACAAATAAAAGGACTCAGTTATTCTGAGTCCTTTTTATTATCAATTTAGTCTAATCTCCTAAAAACTTAATTCCAGCCATTTGCCTGAGATTATACAATACTTCCCCAACTTGAGCAGAAAGTACCCAATAGTCAAACAATTTTTCATCAGAATCAGCGAACAAATCCGCAAATTCATTCATTTCTTCATATAGCGGATTATCTGGCACCTTAATCCGACTAGCATGCTTTTTGCCATCTGCATCATAATAATCAACCTTATGCATATTTAAAATCGAATCTATTCCAACAACCTCTTTATCGCCATAGATTTCGGACCCTTGATAAGTTGTTGTATTTTTGGCAATATCAATAGTCACACCAAAGCCATGATAATCTAAAATTGCAATCCCAGATAGATCAATCTCATTTTTATATAAAACTGGAGAATACATGCAAGAATTTGGCATCCCAAACAAAGCAATCGCTACATAGACACCATACACCCCAATATCCATCAAGGCGCCTCCCGCAAATTCGGGTTTAAAGATATTAGCTCGCTTCTGACCAGGAGCCAAAGTATGCATTCTAGAAGAATATTGCCGGACATTCAAATATGCCCCATCAACTTTAGGTAACTTTTCAACCTCATTCATTAATTTTTGAAAAATTTTAGTATGAATATGCCGAGCTGCTTCAATAAAGTGACAATCATGCGTATCTAGTAATTTAGCAATTTCATCATATTGTTTTGGATTAGTAAAAGCAGGCTTTTCAACAATTACATTTTTATCATGTTCAATAGCCATCTTCGCCTGCTTAAAGTGTAGCGAATTAGGGGAAGCTATATAAACTACCTCAAAATCGCCATTTGCAAAAAAGTCTTCCAAATCATCAAAAAATTCATCAATTACTAGTGGCTCACCAAATTCCTTAGCTCGCTCAAGTGAACGCGAATAAACAGACGTAACAGTCCATTTTTTAGTTGCTTGAGCTGCCTCAACTAATTGCTTGCTAATCCAGCTTGTACCAATAATTCCTAATTTCAGCATAGAAAGCGCCTCCTTTTTAGATTATTATACAAAAAAGTTGCTAGCACTACCGCGCTAACAACTCTCAGTTTCTCTTATTTAGTGATGAAATCTAACAGCTTATACATAATCTGCTTATTTTCAGAAGGAACTTGTCTTTGCAGAATTTGCTCTGGACTTTGTTTTAAAGCATTGTTATGTAAAGCATATTCACCATCATTTACTACCATTTCACGCACATTATCTGCTAATGGCTCAAAGTGAAATTGCAAACCAATTACATGACTACCAAACACAAAGCCTTGATTTTTTACTAAATCACTTGAGTAAAGTAAATGCGCACCTCTTGGCACTTCAAACATTTCTTCATGCCAGTGCATAGCTAACATTTTTTCAGGTAAACCCGCAATAACATGATTTTGTAAATACACTGGCGCCCAACCAACTTCTTTATGTGGTGCTTTACCAATCTTGCTTCCCAATACTTTGGCAATCTGTTGTGCACCATAGCAAGCTCCTAACATAGGTGTATCACTAGCTAACAACTTGGTTATTAAAACTCGCTCTTCTTTAATCCAAACTAAATCATCGTTAGGACTCATCGGACCACCCAAAATAACTAACATGTCAGTTTCACTAGCTTCAGGCAATTTTCCAAATTGATATGGATGATAAACATACATTTCATATCCTCTATCACGACACCAGTCAGCAATTGCCCCAGGACCTTCGTTAGGTGTATGTTGTAAGATATTAACTCGCATAATGCGCCTTTCTATTACTACGGCAAAAATTGAATTAGGTCTCGCCTGCAAATACCTAAGATGCATTAATTATAGCACGCTCAATAGTCTATATTTAAATAAAAAGAACAAGATACTATCTTGTTCTTTTATCTACAGATTTATCTAAATTCAAGTACATCCCCAACATCATAACGAGTAGAAACAAGCTCTTTTTGGCTTTCATCTGGCTTACCAATAGCAATAGCCATTACAGGAACATAGCGAACTGGATCAAGTCCCATCGCAAGTGCCATCTTAGTTGCATCATATCCAGCAATCGGATTAGTAGCAAATCCTCTTGCTCTAGCGTCAAGCATGAATTGCATTGCAGCTAAACTTGCGTCAACCATCGCATCAGCTGTGAGCAAAGTTCGATCAGCTTTTTCATATATTGGCAAAAAAGTTCCTAAAATTGTGTCCAAACGTTCCTTAGTAATCTTCTTTTCTTCATACATCCCTTGCCATAAGTCACGATACTTTTTAAAAGCGTCTGTATCGCCAAAAAGAACAACCATTGCCGAACAAGTATCAAGTTGTGGATAATTAAAAGGCATAAAAATTTTACGCAATTTTTCTTTACCTTGATCTGTATCAACCACTACAAAATGCCATGCCTGCAAATTACATGATGAAGGCGCAGTTGTTGCTTCTTTAACTATTTCTGTCAAAACACTTCTGTCAATTTTACAACTTCTATCAAAATGTCTTACAGAGTGACGTTTAAGCATTACATTAGAAAAAACATCATTCTTAAATTCTGTTTCTATCATTTTTATTACCTCTTTGTGAAATATCTTACTTTTAATACAGCCATATCATAGCACTATTTTTATCAAAAAAATCCGCAACTTATACACATAGTAAAATATTGTGTTATAAATAAATAAACCGCTTTCATTTTAAGCAAAAAGTGATTAGATATTCTTGTAAGCAGGAAACATATTTTAACAAAAAGGAGGTATTTATCTTATGACTAGTTATCTTGTTAACAAAGAAGATCTTGTTAACTTTCTTGATAATCCCAATATGAAAAATCAAGATGGTTATATGTTTGCTTATGTCACTTCACCCGAGGTCCTAGCTCGGCTAGTTCCAGCTCCATTAAAGCCGGTAGCTCCCGTTATTGCAGGCTATATTACTCACATGGGTAATCCTACCTTTGCTAAACCTTATGATGAAGCAGTTCTCTATAGTTTAGTATCCTATGGCGGACGAATGGTGGGCGCCTATCCTTTTACCCTATTTTTAAGTGGTGACGGGGCTGAAGAAGCTATGCTTGCTGGTCGTGAAGGTGCCGCTATTCCCAAAAAGTTGGCTGATAAAATCAGCTATACAGAAGCCAACGGTTGTACGCACGTAGTAGTCACAAGACATGGCGTAGATTTAATCAATCTTACCTTTACACCAGGTATTCCAAATAATCCTGATATTGCTAAACAATTAATGGGGAGCCAATCAGCATTAGACACTCCAACTGATACTTATAGCTTTTTCTTTGACTATAAGATTGACCAAGACCATGATGGTCATAACCATTTCATTAATACTCGTTTAATTGCAACCAAAACGACTGGCACTACTCATGCATTTACACCTGGTAATATCACAATGGAATTAGGTACAAGTAGTGATGACCCAGTCAGCGAATTGACCATATTAAAACCAATTGGCGGTGCTCATTACCAAATGACAAGTGGAAAAATGCACGAAACAATCCAACTTACCCAAGTCGATTCTAATGAAATTGCACCATATTTAATTACCGGTCGCTATGATCAAGCTATTTTAGGAAAGTAAGGCGTTATTATGTTTAAAAATATTACTATTGCAGGTGCCGGAACATTAGGAAGTCAAATTGCATTTCAAACTGCTCTTTGTGACTTCAATGTTAGAATTTGGAATCCACACCCAGAAAGAGCTAAGCGGCGGTTGGCTGCACTTCGCCCATTTTATAAAAAAGATATGGGGTTGACTGATGAACAATTTGATAAAGCAATGGCAAATATTCTTTCAATTACCAATGACTGGGAAATTCCATTTAAAGATTGTGATTATTTAATTGAATCCGTCCCAGAAAGTTTAAATGTAAAGGCAGATTTTTATCACAATGTTTGTCCACATTTACCAGAAAAGACCATTATTGCATCAAATTCATCAACCATGGTACCAAGCCAACTTGTTAACTATGTTGATCGCCCTGATAAGTTCTTACATATGCACTTTGCTAACCATATTTGGACAAACAATACCGCTGAAATTGTTGGAACTGATAGGACTAAGCCTGAAGTTATTGAAGATGTAATTGAGTTTGCTAAGGCAATTAAGATGTTACCAATTCATATGAAAAAAGAACAACACGGTTACATTATGAACGCTTTATCTGTACCATTCTTAAATGCTGCTCTTGAATTATGGGCAAATGGTGTCGCAGATCCAATCACAATTAATAAAGATTGGATGAATTCAACTGGCTGTCCATTTGGCCCATTTATGTCAATGGACATGGTTGGTATTCGGACTGTTTATGCAATCTTCGCACAACAAGCTCGCACTCCTGAGGAATTAAAGGTAGCCAAAACAATGAAAGATATGATTGATGCTGGTCATTACGGTATTGAAGCAGGTGAAGGCTTCTACAAATATCCAAATCCTGCTTTTGAAAGAGCCGACTTTTTAACTTCAATTGAAGCTCGTTAAAAAATCTTTTATCCCTCAATAAAAAAACTCACCTTAAAGGTGAGTTTTTTTCTAATCAATTCCTTCCATTAAACTATGAATTCGTTTAACTAAGAACATTAAAATAATCCCAAAGACAATACTTACAACCCCTACAGCTAAGAAATATTGTACTTCTGTTTTTGGTGTATAAAGTTTAACTGTTTGTGCAGTTACAGCTTGTCCTACTGAATCAGCCATATACCAAAGTGACATCATTTGTGACTTAAATGCTTTAGGAGCTAACTTAGTTGTAACTGATAACCCAATTGGGGAATTAAGCATTTCACCAATTTCCACCAAGAACCATGAACCTACAAGCCATAATGGACTTACACGGTGATCTGGTGAAATAAATGCAGGAATAGCCATCCAAACATATGAAAGCCCTGCAAAGATTAAAGCCCCAGAGAACTTACCAGGTGCAGATGGTTGCTTCTTCCAATTATTCCAAAGTGCCACAAACACTGGAGTTAAAATCATGATAAACAAAGGATTTAACACTTGGAAGTTAGCAGCTTCAAAATGCCAAGCGCCTAAATGAAGAATTGTTCTATCTGCAGCAAAAAGTGCCAAAACAGTTGAGCCTGATTCTTCAATTCCCCAGAAAATTGCTGCTGCTATAAATAAAGGAATGTAAGCTAATACACGATGCTTTTCAACCTTAGTAACCTTATCACTTCTAAGCATCATAACAAAGTAAATAACTGGCATCGCAATTGCAATTACTGTAATTAAGTTAATAATGCCATCAATATTCAAGCTACCCATGAAAAACATTATAGCCAAAACAAGAACTAAGGACAAAAGTCCAAGTAATACTTGCTTTATAAGTTTTTGCTTTTCACTTTCATTAAGTGGATCATTTGGCTTAAAGTCCTTTTCATTTAAATACTTCTTACCATCAAACCAGTATTGTACCAAGCCAAAGAACATTCCAATTGCTGCAAGAGAAAATCCAGCATGGAAGTTAGTTTCATCACCAAAAAGATGTAACCCAAAACCACTAGCTGCCCAAGGAACCGCGATAGGAGCAATCACTGCCCCTAAGTTAATACCAAAAACAAATAAACTAAAACCAGCGTCGCGACGGTTGTCATTTTCTTCATATAAATCACCAACCATTGCACTAGAAGCAGGATTAAGTAATCCTGATCCCATAACAATAAAGGCAATAGATAGATATAAAGCAGCTGCTCCAAATGGCATCGACAAGCAAATATGTCCTAACATAATGAGAACTCCACCAATAAAGGTTGTTCTTCTAGGTCCCCATACTCGGTCTGCTAACCAGCCACCGGCAATTGTTGAAATATAAACAAGTGATCCATAAATTGACATGATTGACGCAGCTAAAGTTTGCGACATTCCCAAGCCGCCTTTTTCCAGTGCGTAATACATGTAAAAGATGAGGATTGCTCTCATCCCATAATAACTAAAACGTTCCCACATAACTGTATAAAACAGTGTGGCGAGACCTCTAGGCTGTCCAAAGAAAGACTTATCGAGGTCTTTTTTGTTATCCATATATCTTTATCTCCTTAGATTAATTTATTGTCAGACTAATTAATTATTAATAATAACAATGTGTAAAATTTTAATATATAAATCACTTATTGTCAAATTGGTATAATTCAGAAACTGTCAAATTTTTTG
>NZ_JBLTIM010000054.1:0-11055 GCF_055362665.1 Lactobacillus fornicalis | reverse complement strand
TATTTTACAGTCTCATAATTTGAAATGTAAAAAGAATGACCTGTACTTTTTTATAATTTGACAAGCATTTCACAGACTTTTAGAAGAATACCTGCCAAGTATAAGTAAAGGGTGTAGATTATTTTTTGGGATTAATTTTAGGAAGTGAATGCATATGAAACAAGAAGTTAAAAATAAAGTGGGTCTTGGGGGCTTGACTGGTTTAATTGTTGGAGGAACTATTGGTTCAGGAATTTTTGCCTTGCCAGCCACATTGACTGCTGGAGCTAATCCAGAAGGAATTTTGATAGGTTGGACTATTGTGGCAATTGGGATGTTTTCTTTAGCTGGAGTATATCGTAATTTAACCCTACAACAACCCAAAATTGATGACGGAATACATGGTTGGTCAAAGAATCTGTTCGGTGATATGGGCGGGTTTATCGCCAATTATGGGCATGGAATTGGTGATGCAATTGGAAATGCATCGTATTTAACAGTTATTTTTTCAGCTCTGGGTGGTTTTAGTTTTTTGCAGATCTTTGGAAATGGTACTACATGGCCATCAATTATTGGTGCCTCTATTTTACTTTGGATAGTTACTGGATTAGTGTTGAAAGGAATCAAAACTTCAACAGTTATGAATAATATAACGACTATCGCCAAAGTTATTCCAATTGCAATGTTTATCATCTTAGCAATTCTCAACTTTTCGCCACATACTTTTCTAGCTCATTTTGCTTCAACTAATGTATTTGATGTGGCAACTAATCATTGGATGCATGTATCGATTTTTGACCAGTCCAAGTCTGTTTTATTGTCAGCTATGTGGACATTAATTGGGATTGAATCAGGAACTATTTTTGCTACAAGAGCTAAGAAATTGAGTGATGTTGCAAAAGCTACTAATCTCGGTGCGATGTTTGTAATAGTTCTTTTAGTTGGTACTTCTGTTTTGTCACTTGGTTTACTTGCGCCAAATCAAATTTCTAAACTTCACGATCCCTCTGTGGCTGGTTTAATGGAGAATATGGTAGGACCCTGGGGTGGCTGGTTGATTTATATTTGCTTGATTGTTTCTGTAGTTGGTGCCTTAATTGCATGGGTAAACCTATGTAGTGAGCAACTAAGAGTTGCTGGACGTGGCGGTTCAGGCTCTAAGTGGTTAGCAGAACTTAATGAAGCGGAGGCTCCAAAAAATGCGTTATTAGTAACTACTGGCCTAACTCAGGTATTAATGATTATCGCAGGGCTGTATTCAGCTGGATATGCGGTTTTACTCAAGTTCTCAACTTCGATGGCTATTGTGCCTTACTTTTTTGCCAGTCTATATGCCTTAAAGAGCGTTATTTGTGGAATCGGTTTTAAAGATTTGCCAACTTATAAACGAATTACATCAGCTATTTATGCAGTATTAGCAACAGCATTTACCTTGTTTATGATTTTTGGAGCTGGTTTGCGCTATCTTTTACTTGGAGCAATTATTTGGATGACTGGTTTTGGCTTTTTCTATCAAGGTAAAAAAGAAAAAGGACAAAGGCTAAGTAAAGTGGAATGGTTATGGTGGGGCGTTATAGCTGTTATGGCTCTAGCCGGTATTTTAGGACTTTTAACTGGAACATTGCAAATTAAATAAAGTACTTCGTAGTTGTAAAAAACTCTGCTAGACTATCTAGGAGAGTTTTTTTATTTCCTGGGAAATGGTAAAAGCAACTGAAAGTGGCGTGAATGTATACCATAATTGGTGGTGCGCAACTACCATGCGCAATATAATTTAGATATTAAATGACGGAGGAAAAATCATGGATCAAATTAATGAGCGTCTTAAAGAGATGCGACTTAATGCTGGTATGTCTCAAGAAGAACTTGCTAGCAAACTAAATGTATCACGTCAATCAGTATCTAAATGGGAAACTGGTGATTCATTACCAGATATTTTAAAGTTAAAGCAATTGAGTCAGCTTTATGATGTTTCAATTGATTATATTGTTGGTAATAAAAATTTTGATAAAAAAGAAGAAACACAGGAAACAAGTAAGCAAAATCTATTGAAAAAACAGAGAGCTAAGCGTGCTTTAAAGGGTATTTTATGGGGAACTGCATCTATGCTTGCAGCATTTGGAATGGAAGTTTTAAAGCAGGATAGTTGGGTAATAGCTATTTTTGCAGCTGTACCTCTACATTTCTTGATTAATTATTATATTGATAATAAAGGATAGAAGAACTCAAAATTGAGTTCTTTTTTTATTGAGTTTATAACTATAAGTATAAGTGAATTAGAAAGGAGAATATTATGACATCAAAGTCCAACCTAATAGAAGCAATTAATTTAAGACATACTGTGCGTAGATATAAGCCGACAGAAATTGATTTTGATAATCGAAAGTTTATTTTAGAAAGAGTTAATAAACTGAACAGTAGTTATAATTTGATGATGAGAGCAGTTTTTGACGATGATTCAGCTTTATCACTTCTTGGTAAATTTGTTTTAAGCAAAAATGCTCGAAATTTTATTGTCCTGGCTGGAAAAGATAATCAGCAAGAGCAATTAGGTTATTGTGCAGCAGATTTAATGTTATATATCCAAACTCTTGGCTTAAATAGCTGGTTTGTTGGTGGAACTTATAATCGCCAAAAATTAGAAAATAAGTATCATGAACCTGTCTGGGGAATAGTTGTCTTGGGGTATGGTCTAGATAGTGGCAAAAAACATGCCTGCAAAAGTTTGAATCAAGTTAGTGTAAGTGATAATGATGTGGAGTGGTACAAAAAAGGTGTGGTTGCCGCTTTAAAAGCACCAACTGCACTTAATAAACAGAACTTTAAATTTATTTTAGCTAATGGAGTAGTTGAGTTAGAAGTTAAGGAAAGTTCATATGCCAAGCTAGAACTAGGAATTTTACGTTACTTTTTTGAACTTGCAAGTGGGAAAAAGATAGAGAAAAAAAAAATTGTCTAAGATGATAGTGTATATAGTAAAAAAAGAAAGACTCTTGAAGTTATATAATATAAATAGTTTTTTATAAAAAGAGTTGAAAATAATGAATGAGAATACAACTGTTGGACCGCAAGCTATTGAAGTGCGTGGTGCAAATATTAATAATTTGCAAAATATTGATATTGATATCCCATTACATAAATTTGTAGCAATTACTGGACCTTCTGGTGCCGGTAAAAGTTCACTAGCCATGGGTATTCTTTACGCTGAAGGCTCTCGTCGGTATCTTGAGGCGTTGTCGACCTACACTAGAAGGCGAATTACACAAGCTAAACAAGTAGGAGTTAAAGAAATTAAACATATTCCTTCTGCGATTGCGTTAAGACAACGGCCCTCAATTCCTAGTGAACGTTCAACAGTGGGCTCAATGACTGAAATTTATAATGTAATTCGTTTGATATTTTCTCGTCTTGGAAGTCCGGTTTGTCCCAATGGCCATAGAATTGCTCCAAGTTTGTCAATTTCCCAGGCAATGGATAATTCTGGTGAAAAAATGGGAAAAATCAATTGCCCGACTTGTGGAGTAGAATTTAGTGCTAAATCAGCAGAAGATTTCGCTTATAATTCTGCTGGTGCTTGTCCAAAATGTCATGGAACTGGACAAGTTCAAACTTTAGATCCTGAAAAAATTATTCCAGATGATAATAAGTCAATTAATGAAGGTGCAGTAGCTTCTTGGCGGTTGCCAGGACGCAATTTTATGAATACTGTTGCGGCTACTTTGGGTGTACGTTTAGATGTACCATTTAAGGATTTGACGCCAAAAGAAAAAAATATTGTTTTATACGGTAAAAAGAAAAAATATGCAGTTGATTTTCACACCTCAACAGGTCGTGTTTATAGTACTGATGGTACACTTTATGAAAATGCTTATGAAGCTGTTTATGCGTCACTTAAAACTGCTAAAACTGAACGAAGTTTAGTAAGGATTAATAAGTTCTTTAAGTTTTCAACTTGTCCGCTTTGTCATGGAAATCGATTAAATCCAGAGTTATTGAAACAAATAGTTGCTGGAAAAAATATTGCTCAAGTTGCTAATTTAACTTTGGGAGAATTGTCTAAATTTGAAAAAAAGACCTTAAATTGGCTTCCAGATAATGTGCAAGCTATGGCAAAAGTTATTTTTAAAGATTTAGATGATAATCTAGCTCCCTTGCTTGATTTAGGCTTAGATTATTTAACTTTAGCACGTAGTGGAAATACCCTCTCAACTGGCGAATTACAAAGAATCCAGTTAGCTCGGACTTTAAGAACTGAAACGACGGGGGTTTTATACGTTTTAGATGAACCAACTATTGGATTACATCCTGATAATGTTGCTGGTTTGATTAAAATTTTGCGTCGTTTAATTTCCCAAGGGAATTCATTAGTAGTTGTTGATCACGAGGTTAGTGTAATTGAAGCAGCAGATTGGGTAATTGAAATTGGCCCTCAAGCTGGAGAAAAAGGTGGGAAAGTTGTTGCCCAAGGCAAACCAGGTGAGTTAATAAATAATCCTAAGTCAATGATTGGAAAATATTTAGCTGGTAATGCAAAAATTACTAACTTAAAAAAGCAAAGTGTAAACTTGGCACACGCAACTCAACTAAGTGTAAGTAATTATTTTAATTTGCATGATATTACGATTGCAGTTCCTGATGAAAAATTAACTGCAATTACTGGTTTCTCAGGTGCTGGAAAGACAAGTCTGATTTTAGATAGTTTAGTACCAGCTATAAAAAATCCTCAACATTTACCTGCTCAGGTAACTAATATAACAACTTCTATTAAAACAGTAGTCAGTGTGGATGCTAAACCAGTTGGTAAAAATACTCGTTCTTGTGTTGCTACATATACTTCAATTATGGATAGCTTACGGCGTTTATTTGCCAGCTTGCCAGCCTCTAAAGCTGAAAATTTAAAAATGTCGGCTTTTTCGTACAATAATAAACAAGGGGCCTGTCCTACTTGCCAAGGATTAGGAAGTATTTCACTTGATTTGCAATATTTACCTGATATGGAGCAGGTATGTCCCACTTGTCATGGCCGACGTTTCGCTTCAAAAATTTTAAAAATTAAATGGCATAATTATTCAATTGCCGATATCCTCGAACTATCTGTAAATGATGCTATTAGTATTTTTGCACAAGAAAAAAAGATTTTACGAGAATTGGATTTGTTAAAACAAGTTGGATTGGGCTATTTACATTTAGGAGAAAGCACACCTGAATTATCCGGTGGTGAAGCACAACGATTGAAGTTAACTAAGCATTTACTAAAATCATGCAAGCAAACTTTATTTGTCTTTGATGAGCCTTCAATAGGCCTTCACCCTAGTGATGTTCAGATTTTATTAAAAGTGCTGCGTCATCTACAAGCTAAAGGTGCAACTATTATTATCATTACTCATGATTTAGATATTATGACTAATTGTGATTATTTGATTGATTTAGGACCGAAAGGTGGCATAAATGGTGGACAAGTAATGGCTACAGGTAATCCATTTGCCTTAGTTAATAGCCAGAAAAACAGCTTGACCTTACAGTATTTGCGACAACATTTCGTTAACTACCATCTAATCTGAGTGTCTAAACTGAAATATTAAGCTCTATTTGCTATAATTCAGGCAAGTAGAGCTTTTTTATATGGAGGAATAATGATGCAAAATAAACTGCCAAATGAAATAAAAAAAGTTTGGTTAGCTGAAAATATTTTAGAAGTTATTGGAACCATGATTGGATTTGGGATAGTTTACTTCGTTTTGATTACATTTGTTGCCAAAAACTTAGTTAACCTATTCCTTATGATTTGGGCAATTTTATTTGCATTGGTAATAGTTTTTGATATAGTTCAGATTTTGCTCATACCATATGTTTATAACTTTTGGACTTATCAAATTACTGGTGAATATGTGGTGCTACATAAAGGTTATATTTTTAGAAAACAAATTACGGTTCCGTTGGCGCGTCTTCAGACAGTTACACTTGAAGCGGGACCACTTTTACGTTGGCAACACTTAACCGAATTGCACTTACATACCGCTTCTTCTAGTGAAAAGATTTCTGGATTGAAATTAGAAGACGCTAAATTATTTAGAAAACAACTGCTAAATATTATTCAAAAGGCAGGGGATAAACATGACTAAGCATTTATCACCATTAGCTATGTTATTTTTCTTAAAGGATCAAGTCAGGAATAAGATTGGAATCCTACCAGCTATTATTATTGGATGCAATTATTTGAATTTCCTCAAGGGAAATTATCTTATACAAATCGGTAGTTTTGTTGCTTTGATTTTATTATTAACTTTTCTAGAATATTTCTTTTTTACTTATGAAATTTCAGAAAAAGAGTTAATTATTCGTTCAGGGGTATTTGAAAAGAAAGAAAAGCATATCCCTTATTCACGAATTCAAACGATACACACTAAATATCCTTTTTGGATGGAACCTTTAAAGCAAACTAAGGTCATTCTTGAAACGGCTAATCAGGATGATGAGGGTACTATTGTTTTGCGAGTTGTAAGTCAAGCGGAATTAGAGCGCTTGCAAGATGCAATGAAAATTGCTGATGTAGCAACTATTTTAGAAGAACCAAGTGGATATTATATTAATAACCGTGATTTGGCGATTTATACGATTACTTCTCCAGGAGTTATAGCTGGGGCATTAATGGTTTACAGTCTTTATGAAAAAGTTGCGGATTTTGATATTAAAATCGACAACAGTTTGCCGATGATTATCCTATTTTTATTGATTGGAATAGGCTTAACCTTTTTTAATACTTGGCAACGGTTATTTAATTTCAGTATTCATAATGAACAAAATCAATTAAAGTCTAAAAGTGGTCTATTTTCTAAAACACAAATGACTTTACCCGTAAAGAGGATTCAAGGGATTATTTTTGAAGCAACTTATTTAAGGTACATAACTAAGTTAGTCAGTATTCAAGCAATTGCATCCTCTAAGTTAACCGATGAAGAAGAAGGAAATGTTAATTTAATTCCCGTGGTTAAGCGCAAAGAAGCAAGTGAAGTTTTACATGAGCTGTTACCGACTTGGCCAAGTAAAGTGAAAAATTTGCATCGCTTATCTTCAGCTGGAAAAAGATCACTTTTTATTTATCGATTTAATTGGCTGTTAATCACTAGTGTCATAATTAATGTGATTTCGTATTTCTTCTTGTCTGGTGCATTTGTTTGGATTCTTGGCTTGAATTTACTAGTAGGCGTGTACAGTCTAGTAGCGTCTGTTATTTTAATTTGCTCTAGTGGAATAAATTATGATGACCAATATTTATATTTTGGTACTAAGCGTTATTTCAAAATCATTAATGCAATTTTCCCACGAGAAAAAATTCAATATTTGAAGCTAACACAAAGTGTTTGGATGAAGAAAAAGAAATTGATGCATATTGAGCTTGAAGTGATGGATAAGCATTTTGGCTATCAAGTTAGGGTACGTTATTTGCCAGAAGAAGTTGCTAAAAATGTTCAAGAATGGTTTATGGAAAAATAACTGGATAATGCTATAATTAACTTATTAGTTTTATCTAAGGAGGACTTGCTCGTGAAATATGCAGAAAAAGATCCACAACTTTGGGATGCGATTGCCCAAGAAGAAAAAAGACAACAACATACAATTGAATTAATTGCCTCAGAAAATATTGTTTCTAAAGCGGTTGAAGAAGCACAAGGTTCTGTTTTAACTAATAAATATGCGGAAGGATATCCTGGTAAGCGATATTATGGTGGTTGTAAATATATTGATATTGCAGAACAATTAGCAATTGATCATGCCAAAAAATTATTTGGAGCAGCTTATGCCAATGTCCAACCTCATTCAGGTTCTCAAGCAAATGCAGCTGTATATCAAGCTTTACTTAAACCTGGTGATATTATTTTGGGGATGGGAATGGATGCTGGAGGCCACTTAACTCACGGTGCTAAAGTTAACTTCTCTGGTAAGATGTATAAAACATATGCTTATGGTTTAAATCCTACGACAGAACGGTTAGATTATGATGCAATTCGTAAGCAAGCTTTAGAAATTAAGCCACAAATCATTGTTGCAGGAGCCTCTGCATATAGTCAGATTATTGATTGGGATAAGTTTAGAGAAATCGCTGATGAAGTAGGGGCATATTTAATGGTAGATATGGCTCATATTGCTGGGTTAGTTGCTACTGGCTATCATCCAAACCCTGTGCCAGTAGCTGATGTTGTTACTACAACTACTCACAAAACTTTGCGTGGTCCTAGAGGTGGGATGATTTTATCTCGTTCTGAAGAATTAGGTAAAAAGTTTAATTCTGCTGTTTTCCCTGGCTCTCAAGGTGGTCCCTTAGAACACGTTATTGCTGCTAAAGCGCAAGCTTTTTATGAAGATTTACAACCACAATACAAAACTTATATTGGGCAAGTTGTCAAAAATGCTAAGGCAATGGCTGAGGTCTTAAATGATTCAGATACTATTCGAGTAGTTACTGGTGGTACAGCAAATCATCTTTTAGTTTTAGATATTACTAAGACTGGTTTAACTGGAAAAGATGCTCAAAATTTACTTGATAGTGTGATGATAACAACTAATAAAGAAGCAATTCCTAATGATCATCGTTCACCATTTATTACTAGTGGTTTAAGAATTGGGACGCCAGCCATTACAAGTCGTGGTTTTGATGAAGAAGATAGTCGAGCAGTTGCTAAGCTGATTATCGACGCTTTAAATAATAGTGATAATCAAGCAGTTCTTTCAAAGGTAGCTGAAGGTGTTCAAAAACTTGTTGAAAAGCATCCGATTGACTAGATAAAAAAAGGATTCCTAATGGAATCCTTTTTTTAATGTCATCTTTTTCTTTAAGGCGACAATTGCAATTGGGACAACTGATACCAAAATAATTGCAATCACAATTAATGAAAAATGTGTCTTTACGATTGGTAAATTCCCAAAGAAGTAACCTATTATTGAGAATAACCCGGTCCATAAAATACCACCTAAGATGTTGTAAGTTATGAAATGCCCATAATGCATTTTGCTACCGCCAGAAATGAATGGGACGAATGTTCTAATAAATGGAATAAACCGACCTATTACAATCGTAATTGAACCATGCCTTTCAAAAAATTTCTCTGCAGCGTAACGGTTCTTTTCGTTTATTAACTTATTAAACCAAGCATGTTTGGAGCCGGCTCTTGTTGACCAAGCACCAACTTCATAGTTAGCACTATCTCCTAAAATAGCTGCAATTACTACTGCTAGATAGACTAGCCAGATATCTAATCCATATTTAGTATTGGCTGCCATTGCGCTTGCCGCAAAAATTAACGAATCGCCTGGTAAAAATGGAAAAATAACTAAACCGGTTTCTATGAAAATGATTGCAAATAAAATTAAATAGGTATAATTGCCAAATTGATTAACGATATTAACTAAGTGGTCATCAATGTGTAAAATAAATGAAATTAATCCCATTGTTAGTCCTTTCTAGAATAAATACTGTCATCTTCTAAATCTGTTTGAGTATGGGCTAAACGACTAGCAGCAGCTGCTGCAACAGCACCAACTAGGTCGTCAAGAAAGACATTAATTTTACCAGTTGATTTATCATTTAACCACTTTAAAATGCCAGGTTTTGTTTTATCAATGTAGCCATAGTTTGTAAAACCGATTGAACCATAAAGATTAGTAATTGAAAAAGTTAAAACCTCATCGCAACCATATAGTGGTTCATCATTTTCCATGATTGATTGTAATGGCTCAGAAAGTTGTTTCTTTTCTGCAAGCTTATCCAGTTCAATTCCAGTAATAATTGAATTTTGAACTTCTCTTTTTTGGAGGACTTTTTCAATGCTTTCTTGCATTGCCTCATGAGTAAGAGGATGAATATAGTCTTTTTGCAAATAATAAACTAAATCTTCAATATCCTTTAAAGTTACACCACGTTCATTTAATAATGCAATTGTATGTTGATAAAAATGTTCCTGATTTTCTGTCATAGTCATCACCTAAATACTTGTAGAATGGATAGTCATCTTTTTATTAGGAAAAATTGTTTGCATAATTGATGTAATAGCTACTTGTGCTTCACCAAAACCAATTCCAATAATTGGAACGCGACCATCATAGCCTACACTGTCACCAGCTGCAAAAATTCCTTTTACAGAAGTTTCCATTTTTCGATCTACTTTTATCAAATCATTTTCTAATTCAATTCCCCATTTTTTAACAAAACGGTTATTAGCACGAAAACCATATGCAACTATTAGATTATCAAAAACAATTGTTTTTGTTTCATCTGTACCGACTTTCTTAAGAGATAATTCACATCTTCCTGAGTTATCAATTAAGTTTGCAGGTAAGTAGGGGGTTAAAACAGAAATTTGAGAATTATGTTTAACTTTTTCAACATTACTTTCAAGTCCTCTAAATTGATTGCGTCGATGAATCAAAGAAACCTTGGCATATTGACTTAATTCTAGAGCCCAGTCAAGAGCTGAATCGCCACCACCAAGAACAGCTACTTCTTTATTTTGATAGTCTTGAGGATTTTTTACAAAATAAGAAAGTTTATTATCTATACTGGTAGGAATTGGGAGAGGGAAAGCCTTGGGTTTAAAAGCACCATTACCTGTTGTTATAAGGACTGTTTTAGAAATCAAATCATCATTGATAATGAATTGAGAATCTTCGTGAATAATATTTTCTACCTTATAATTACAAATGATAGTCACATCACTACTTAAATTAGAACAAAGCTTTTCAGTTAGTTGAAATGATTTAATATCTTTAAATACAGGGATGTCTTGTATAACTTTATTAGGATAAAGAGCGGCGGGCTGACCACCTAATTCTGGAAGAGATTCAAGTAAGACAACTTTAAGACCATGTAAATGAGCAAAATAAGCGGAAAATAGTCCGACAGGACCAGCGCCAATAATTGCTAAATCATAATGTTTGATAATAATTCCTCCTTATATGTAAGTTCATTAGCAACTCTACCATGAAAAAGATATTTTTGCACCGAAAAAATGCTTGCTAAAATTAAAATAATCCTGTATCTTAGATAAAGTCGTGTTGAGGCAAAGCCTCGATGACAAAATT
>NZ_JBLTIM010000053.1:0-3729 GCF_055362665.1 Lactobacillus fornicalis | reverse complement strand
TCCCCTCAGATAAAGGATTAACTAGCTTTTTATCTTGTTTTGGCATATAATATAAATATTCCTTTCTTTCATAAAGACTGGGACCAATGATGTAATCGAGGCACTCCGTATGGGGTGCCTTTTTTTATTTGTTAATTAATTTATAAATATAATCAACAAACTGGGTAGGCACCTGATAAAGCTTAATAAAGTTATCGATATTAAAATCATCAATATCATTTTCTTGTAGATAATAATCAAGAAGAATTGACAATCCAGTCTTAGTAGCTTCAGCTTCGGTTTTGATTGCACTTAATGCAGTGAAGTATAAAACACCTGAATCTTGGTTAAGAATATGACCTAATTCATGGGCAAACTGCAAAGGTGCATTAGGAGCATTTGAATTAATATAAATAGCTCTATCCTCCACACTTGAAACGGAGGGGTAATCAGGTGGTAATTCATGCTGCAATGAAACAGCAATATTATTTTTGGTGGCAAAATCAATTAAATAATTAATTGTTTCTTGCTTCGCCAAGATGTTTAAGTAATCCACGGACATAGTCCATATCCTCCTTAGGTATCGGTTTACCATCATAGAAATAAAGATTAGCATTATTGTTTAGATCTACTTCATTGTTAGAACTTTCATCTGCATCTGTAAAAAGAGAGGATACACTTACATTCATTACAGATGCCATCTTTTCTAAGCTAGTAGTAGATGGGGTTTTATGCTTCCAATTGTAGATAGTGCCAGCACTTATTCCAGACTTTTCTGCTAATTCTTGAATTGAAGTACCATGCTCTTTACAATATTTTTTTATCTTTTCAAAGGGCGTCATATCAACATTTCTCCTACTTTCTCACACAATAGGTGTAAAAAATAAGCGTTTTTGTGTTGACTATTTCACACTATGGGTTTAATATATTTTTTGTAAACGAAACAAAAACCGAAACAAAAACGTTATTTTTATATTGTGCAAATTTTCTAAAAAATAAACACGGATAATTGGCGTTACCGTTTATTTTTTATACCTTAATTTTAGTCTTTGGGTGTGATTTGTCAATAGAAATTTAACCTATAGTGTTTACATTTTTGTTTACAAATAAAAAAACAAAGAGGTGAGCAATATGCCTGAAATGGAACCAGGGCGAAATAAAATCAAGCAATTCTTGAAAGATAACGGCATTAGCATTGCTGAATTAGCAGTTTCGTATGGAATTACTAGACAAGAGTTATCTCAAGTATTAAGTGGTTATCGTTCTCGTCCTAAAGATAACAAGTTAATTCTGAAAATTATTTCAGATTTAGGAATTAAGTAGGAAGGAATATGGATATGGAAAAAGGTATAAAAAAAGACTTACCCAATGAAAAGGTAAGTCCAGACAGCGTTGTATCTCCACTCAAGAAAAATGGAAATATTGATGCATCAAAATTAGTTTCTGGTAAAAATTAACGACCTAAGTTCAGCTTAGGGTGTCAAAACTACCAAAACGGTACTTTTTAACGATGAACGTTTTGTTCACCGTTAATGGACGCCCCAATTCAGGGCGACCTAGCTGAAGTACCAAAATGGTATCTCAGATTCAATTGCCTGAGTCGGCAAATTACCGAGTCAGTACGTATACATAACCAGTCCCCTGAATCAGGGTAGTGGTCGCCAAAATGGAGACACCTGAAAGCGTCGCATTTTACGACGGTATTACAAAATAAAAAAAACGGAAGTGAGGGAAATCATATGACTGATTTACAAATTTTTAATTTTAACGGTACAGATATCAGAACACTAACTATTGATAACGAACCGTATTTCGTTGGTAAAGATGTGGCTAAAGTTCTTGGCTATAAGAATAGCCGAGATACACTTATGAAACACGTTGATGAAGAAGACAAAAAAGATGGGGTAGCAATTCGCGACTCCATCGGCAGAAACCAATCTGCAGTAGCAATTAACGAATCAGGCCTTTACAGCTTAATTCTTTCCAGCAAGTTACCAACTGCCAAGAAGTTTAAGCACTGGGTAACTAGTGAAGTCTTACCTGCTATTCGTAAACACGGTGGGTATCTTACTGATGAAAAAATTGAAGAAGCTTTATATAACCCAGACACATTAATTAAGCTTGCTACTCAATTGAAAGAAGAACGTGAAGGTAGATTGATTGCAGAACAACAGGTTGCTGAATTAAAACCTAAGGCTAGTTACTTAGATGAAATCTTAGCAAACAAAGAATTAATAACTGTATCAGTGATTGCTAAGGACTATGGAATGAGTGCAATGCAATTTAATAAGTTGCTTCACAACCTTAAAGTTCAATTTAAGCAAGGTAAGAGTTGGCTTTTATACAGCAACTATCAAAGCCTTGGCTGGACTTCATCGAGTACAAAGCAAGTAACTAAAAAAGATGGCTCAACAATGAACGTGATGAATACCAAGTGGACTCAAAAAGGACGCTTAGGCTTATATGAACTACTTAAAAGACACGATATTTTACCAATGATTGAGAGAGCTGCTTAATGGATAAATACAAGGAATTAATTAAAACGAATTTAAAAAATGCATTAGTTGCTTTAGATGAAAACGAAGCTTTTAAAAAATTAAATGACGCTGGTCGATTTAAGAATGATTTACCAACAAAAATCACAATTAATATTAATCCAGACAACACTATTGAGGTTGAAGGCGCAAGCGTAACACCATTTAATTTGAAGCATAGCACGCTCAAATTCAACATTGATGGTCAATCGAGCTGTTCATATTCATTACACGATTGAGAGGCTAATTAGTGATGACTGAAAAATACAGTGTTTGTCGAGTTGTTTTTAACGGCAAAAGTGGTGGATGTTATGACGGCTACATAATTAGTCAAAATCCCCAAGAAACTATGAGAATTCTCGTTCAAAATCATACATTCTTACTAGAATTTATCCCTTTATGGAAAGCAATCTTATTCAAAAAGCCAAGAGGTAAATGGTCATATTTACACGATGTATCACTTGAGTACTTACGAGAAACACCATTCAAGGTGGAAAGATACAGCGATTATGAAGAGCAATGATTGAGAGGGTGGCATAGATGAAAAGATTAACACTTGAACAAGAAATTAAAATTATCAAACAAGCGCAAGGCTTGAAAGACTTAGATGTATGGCAATTTATATTAGCGACAAGCGCATTTATCAGAGTATTTGAAGCAGAACTAAACCTAGATAGAAGAGCTATAGCAGCTAACATTGATAACTTGACTTTTTTGTCCGAAAAAGACTGGCAAAAATGGCTGGCAAAAACAGGTTGTAGCATTCCAGTTCAGGACTTATACAAAGAATTTATTAGAGAGGCGAAGAAGGGAAAATAAATGATTAAGACAGTTGAAATTGAATTTGAAAAAGATGCTCTTAACGATGACTTTAAAGAATTTATAACCGCACTTTTGAAATTCTTAGAAGGAAACACGGTTCTTTCAAGTTTTTACGACGATGATAAAGAACAACTTGAAATTCAATATTTAGAAAGAACTAGCAATTATGGATGTGTTAGATAAAGCCTTAGAGCATATTTCCCAGCTATATAAAGAAGTTGATTATAAACAACCATTTTTTACTAAAGAAGAAACTGCAATGATAATTCAATATTTAGAAAAGGACTAACAATGGAAAACATAAAAACTAAGATAATTGACCGTGGCTATATATATAAAAAATATGGTCGTGATAAACAAGGAGACCCAAAAGCAAAATTAGATGAAGCAATCA
>NZ_JBLTIM010000052.1:0-967 GCF_055362665.1 Lactobacillus fornicalis | reverse complement strand
TACGCGTGGTGCTAGTTAAATCGTTTTAGTTAATAAAAAAGTCCAATCGGACTAGACTCGACTTGTAAATAGTAATAATAGAAAAGAGTCTGATCTAATTGAACTGCCTTAAGCTTAAGCGTTTTAGCCACCATTTACAAGTTAGTTTTAAAGATTTAGTGATAATTTGTCGGCACTGGTATCGTTTGTATGCACCGGCTGAGTTTACTCATCGGCGAAATATTGATCAAATTAAAACTACGGACAGTCTGATTTTGGCTTTACTTATCTGGCAAGCTAAGACAGGAATTGAATCACAAAGAAGATTCTGTGAATGTTTCAATTGTTTATCACACTCACGTTTTAATCGACGTTCACGTCAGCTATTGCAATTGATTTATCAGATACGGCAAGAAATGAATAAAAAGGTTGACCTGAATGGACAGTTCTTGATCATTGACAGCTTTCCGGTACCTGTTTGCCAACCAATTCGCAACTATCGTGCTAAAATTTTTCGCGGTTATGCCAACATTGGTTATAAGGCCACCAAGAAAATTTACTTCTATGGTTTCAAAGTTCATGTCATTGTTAGCGATGACGGTTACATTCTTGATTATGTCGTAACAAAAGCATCAGTTCATGATGCCAAGGAGACAGTTGAACTGATGGAAAATACCCATCCATCTAATTACTATCTTCTTGGCGACGAAGGCTATTTAGGCAAAGAACTGCATCAACAGCTAAAACAAATGGGTTATGAACTTTGGACACCATATCGTAAAAATATGACAGGAGCTAAAAAGCACAATGATCATCAATTGATGGCTATTCGCAGAACAATTGAAAGCGACTTTTCGCTTCTGACCTATTACAATGCCGAGAACAATCGAGCACGTAGTCTGATAGGCTTTCAAAGCCGGTTGGAAATTGCAATTTTAGCTTATAATTTGGCTTATTGTCTAGAAAGATTTAACTAGCACCACGCGTA
>NZ_JBLTIM010000051.1:0-36056 GCF_055362665.1 Lactobacillus fornicalis | reverse complement strand
AAAAAATTTGACAGTTTCTTTATATTTATATTTTCTAGGGGAAGGATAAAAATAATATTTATAGCCATGTTTATATTTGTATATAATATGTTCTGGCAATAAGTTATTGCATAAAGGGGTAATACAATTCTCGGGGGTTATTTATTGAGAATGGTTACTATATGTAGTAAATCTTATTTTAGAAAATTTTTATCGATGAGCTTAATAATATAAAAATATTTTTGTTAGTGCTATAATTAGTCTAGAATCTTGTAAGCGGTTTATACCTAACATAGGTATACCGCTATATTATATATTTTTATGTGGATTCGAATATAATTAATGATAATGGGCTTTAAGCTCGTGGGAGGTTATCATGGGAGTTTCAAAAAATAACTTCAAACATAAAATGGAAGAGTCTGCCAATAGAGTGCAGCACTTTGGCTTTAGAAAGTTTTCCGTGGGGTTAACAAGTGTTTTACTTTCTACAAGTCTTTATTTTGGTGTATCTAACTCTGTTGCAAAAGCAGATACAGTAACAGATAAAAATAATACTCAAGTTGCAACTGTTAATAAGCAACAGCAGGACAATGACGTTGAGCAAAACTCAACGCTTACTAGTGCGAACTTAAACACTAGCCAAGAAAAGACGACAGCAGCTACTACAACTGCCACAGATGCTTCAAGCACCGGCAAGAATGAAAGCGCTAATATCACACAAGAAACAGAACAAACAAGTTCTAATAAAGAAAAGGAAACCACTCAAACTGCAGCAAGCACTACTACGCAAGTATTAAATAAAGATACTAATGTAGCAACTCAGACTCGCTATAAACGCGACTTGCTTGAAGCAAGCGCAGTAGAAAATACTGCAGCTGAAAACGAGATTCAAGTGACCAGTGACGATCAACGGGGAAGTGTAACTGCCGGCGATACGGTTGATGGTCAAGCCCTTGATCCGACTAAATTCAACCTTGTTGTTCGTTATGTAGACGCTGATTATGCGAAGGGTACTGGCTCAAGTTCTTATGGTGGTCGGCTCTTAAAAACAAAGGTTTATGCGGTTGATGGCGATACTACCCCGCCAATTGTCGGGTTGACTGATGGTCTTGATTTTACTCACTATCAATCAAATGCAACAGTTACTGACTCTTACACTTATGACCCCTGGAATGATACAAATGGCACTTACCGGATTCTTACCTATGAACTTGATCACAGGACAATTGCCATTCCAGCTGATTTGAGTGCTGACCTCCCCAAGGGGACAGTAATTAAAGTTTCAGAAGATGGGACGACTTACGATCCAAATGGGACTGCAATCAGTGGGATTGATGGGATTCCTGAAGCCCGGACAACCGAAGCCTTTAGCAAATCATTACTAACTAACCAATTTACAGATGAGGTTTACGTCACAAAAGATGGTGTTCGGCGCATTGACAGGAGTCTATCCACCCGGCAACAATTTAAGGTTAAATGGAATTTGGATTTAGTTACTGGGAAGTTTGACGTTGATAGTCAGAATTCGATCACCGATCTAAATGGTAAAACATTAGCGTATGTTGGTGCGACTGCTAAGCAAATCCCCCAATATCCTGGCTACAAAGCATACTTTGTAGTAAACGGAGTACGAACACCAGCCACTTCAATTGCTGCGAAAAGCGTTGTTGTCGGTAAGGATACTTTGACAACAGTTAATGGCCTTAAGCAGTTAACATATACAGAGGACATTGTATATGTTGCCGATGGGCAAATTTTGAACTTTAAAGCCGTTGACGATGATGAAAATGATGCGGATATTACCAGCAAGATTGGCAGTGCAATTGCCACCCAAATCACTGGTGATAGTGGTCAAGCCGTTGATTTAAAGCAAGAACAATCCTACATCGATGCGATTCGCCGGGTTCTGGATGCGCAAAACTACCAGTACGTTTCAAATGACGCCTTGGTAACGACTTTTGACGATGATATGTCAACCAATCAGACGGTTACAATCCACTTTAGCCACAAGCACGGGGATGTTGTTGAAAGTCAGCCAATTACTAGAACGATTAATCTTCACCAACCGGACGGCACCACCGTTAAGACTGAAGTTCAAAATGGGACTGCTACCCGGACTAACACGAAGGACTTAGTGACTGACACTGTCTTAACTTACGGCAAATGGAGCGGTGGTCTAACTCAATACCAAATTCCACAAATTGAAAACTACGTCAGTCAAGTAGATAATAACGGTACTCGCGTTGATCAGTCATCAATTGATGGCACCAGTTTTAGTGACCAAGACAGCGTGCCAAGTTATGATGCAATTGATGTATATTACCGGACTGTACCAGCTTACACTGTTGTTAACTATAAAGACGCTGATGGTAACATTATTAAGACTGAAAACGTTGGTGGTAACGTTGGTGACAAGAAGACAATTACTGCTGACGAAGTTCCAGATGGCTATGAATTAGTTCCTGGTCAAGACACTTCAAAAGAAGTTACTTTAAGCGGCGATAACCCAGGTCAACCAAAGACCCCTATCGTCTTCAACATCCAGCAAAAAGTTGTTAAGGTTACCCACGACGCTCCAAAGAATGCCGGTGACATAATTGAAAAGAGCTTCACTTACCCACAAGGTGTCAGTGAAGAAGATTTAAACCGGACTGCTACTAGAACGATTAATGTAATTGACCCTACAACTGGCAAAACAACTACTTCTAGTGAAACCGTTAAGTTCTACCGCGACGCTACAGTTAATGAAGTAACTGGTAAGATTGTTTACACTGATTGGCAAATTGCCAGTGACTCACCTCAAAAGTCCTGGTCAGCATTCACTACCCCTACAATTAAAGGATACACACCAACCATCGCTAGTCTTGACGCAGAAACTCCAACTGCCGATACTGGTGATAAAACTTACACGATTACTTATCAAAACCAAACCTACACCACTCACGTAACCTTTAAAGACGCTGATGGTACTGTTTTACGTACCCAAACTATTACTGGTGTGACTGGTACTACTGCTAGCGTTGATCAAAAGTTACCAGCTGGCTACAAGTTAAAAGACGGTGAATCAATTCCTACTTCAATCACCTTTAATGGTGATCCAATTGCGGACAAGGAAATCACCTTAGAACATATTGTTGAGACTTTAACTGATAAGACACCAGATTTACCAAATGGTTATACTAGTGCTGACTTTAAGCGGACTGTTACTAGAACCATTAATGTTTACTCAACTGATGGACAAACCATTACCAAGACAGTTCCACAAACGGTAACCTTCACGCGGACAGCTACTTACGATAAGGCAACTAACCAAATTACCTTTGGAAATTGGTCAGTTAGTGATGGAAATGCCAACTTTGCTGAAGTTGACGCTGACCCAATCAGTGGCTACACCGCTACCACCAAAGCTAGCGCAGTTACTGTGACTGAAGCTGACGGCAACTCAACCGTTAACATCTACTACACACCAAATGATAGTAAGGTTGTCTTTGAAGCTTTTGACCAAGCTACTGGAAAAGATGTAAAGATTGATTTAGACAGTATCGCAACTAACACTGATTTGGCTGGTAAAGTTGACTCTGCAGTTTCTGCAACTGATGCTAGTGACCGTGAAGCTAAAATCAAGAACTTATTAACTAAGCTTGGCTACCAATATGTTGAAAACTCAGCTACCCCTACTCCAAGCAAGTTCACAGCTGATCCTCAAACAATTAAGCTTTACTTCACTCACCAAACCAGTGAAACTCCAGAAGACAAGACAGTTACTCGGAAGATTAATATTCCAGGAGAAAACGGTAAGACCATTGAAGTTACTCAAACCGCTTCTGTCCACAGAACTAACACTACTGACAAGGTAACTGGAACTACTACCCCAGGTGAATGGTCAGAAGCAGAATTCCCTGAATATGATGCAAGCCAAGTTGATGGCAAAACTACTTATGTAGATGGTAAAGAAACAACTAAAGTTCCAAGTGAATCAGTCAAAGTTGTTAATGGCGTTCCTCAAAACGGCGATGATGTAACTGTTACTTACGAAGCAAATCCGGGTACTCAAACCATCAAGTACGTTGATGAAAAGGGTAATCCGGTTAAGTTCAGTGATAGTAGTGAAGACCAAGTAATCTCCGGTAAAGTTGGCGAGATTAAGGAAGTTAACACAACTATTCCAGATGGTTATGAATTAGTACCTGGTGAAACTATTCCTGGTGCAATTGACATTAAGAAGACTGATTCACCAATTATCGTAACCTTAAAGGCTAAGACAGTTACTGTAACTCCAGACAAGCCTCAAAATGAAGGCAGCGAAATTCCAGACAACCCTGGTAAGACTTTCCCTAAGGGAGTTAGTGAAAGTGACTTAAACAGAACCGTTACTCGTAAGATTATCGAAGATAAGCCAGATGGTTCAGTCACAGTTAGTGATGAAAGTGTTAAATTCACTCGTACTGCTACTGTTAACATAGCAACTGGCGCAGTAACTTACAGTGAATGGACAGTTGTTCCAAATACTAACAACAAGTTTAGTAAGTATGTCTTAGGTGCAAGCGATCAAGTTGCAGGTTACACTGCAAGTAGAACTATGGTTGACGAATCAACTCCAAGTGTTGAAGCTGGCGACCAAGAAATTCACATTACTTATGCTAAGACTGACCACACGACGACCATTAACTACGTTGATGAAACAACTGGTAATATCGTTCATCAACAAGTTGTAACAGGTCAGACCGGGGAAACTAAGGACGTTGCTAGCGAAATTCCTGCCGGCTATACGGTTGCAAAGGACTCAAGCGAGCCAACAACTATAACTTTTGATGGCAATTCACCTGCAACCGACACTAAGACTGTTAAGTTAGTTCACAAGACTACGACTTACACTGGCGATGAACCAGAATTACCAAAGGGCGTTGTTAAGACTGACTTGCAAAGAACGGTTACTCGGGTAGTTACAGTTTATGAACCAGATGGTAAGACCGTTCAATCAACCAAGACTGATCAAGCCACTTTCAAACGGACTTTAACTGTTGACCAAGTTACTGGCGACTTTACTTGGAGCCCATGGACAACGAGTGACAACACTACATTTGCTGCAGTTCAAGGAACTGAAAAGACAGGTTATGTTGCTCAAAGTACCCCAGCAGTCACTGTTAACGAAAATAGTGGAGATATGAAGATTGATCTTTACTACACTCCACTGACTCAAAAAGTTACTGTTGAAGCTTACGACAACCAGACTGGTCAAGAAGTTCAATTAACTATTCCTGCTGGCTTTGGTAAGGAAATCACTGGTAATACTAATACTGATGTTCCAGCACAAAGCTTGAACGACTACATCAATGCCTTGAAGGAATTCTTTGGCGACAAGGGTTATACTTTTGTATCTCAAACTACTAACCCAACTAACTTTGGTACGACTGATCAAGTAGTTAAGTTAATCTTTAACCATAAACCAGTTGATGTATCAAACACTGATCCAAATGCTAAGAAGACTGTCACTCGGACTATCACCATTAAATATCCTGGTGGCAAGACCCAAGAAATTAAGCAAACTGCAGTTGCTACAAGAACTGCTACAATGGATCCAGTTACTAAAGAAGTAACTTATGGCGATTGGACAGGTGGCTTTGATGAATATGATGCTCCAAGTTTGCCAGGTTACAAGAGCCGGGTTGATGGTAATGACGCAGACAAGGTTCCTTCTGTAACTTTCGATAAGACTCATGAACCAAGTGATGCTAATACTACGATTGATTACTACGCTAAGCCAAGTACCCAAACCATTAAGTACATTAATGACAAGGGTGAAGTTGTTAATACCCAAGTGATTGATGGTGATGTTGGTACAACTCAGAAAGTTACCGGTGAAGTTCCAGCTGGCTATGAGGTAGCAAAAGGCTTCACAGTTCCAGGCGAAGTAACTATTCAACCTAGTGATACGCCAATCTCAATTCCGGTTGTTTCTAAGACAGTTGAAGTTAGTCACACTGATCCTAAGAACCCTGGTGATGAAATTCCTAATAATCCAGGAAAGACCTTCCCAGATGGTGTTAAGGAAAGTGACTTAAACAAGACGGTTACTCGTAAGATTATTGAACACAAGCCAAGTGGTGATGTGACTGTTCAGGATCAAGCAGTACATTTTGTACGGGATGCAAAAGTTAATGTTGATACTGGTGAAATCACATACACTGAATGGAAAGTTGATGGTGACCGCAGTCAGTTCGACGAATACACTTTAGGCTTAGATGATCAAGTTCCGGGTTACATTGCTAGCCGGATTAAGATTGATGCTTCAACTCCAAGTGAAAATGCTGGCGACCAAGTCATTGATGTTGACTACCGTCCAATTCAAACTATCAAGTTCAAAAAGATGGTAATGATGCTGAAATTCCACTTAAGAATGCTAGCTTAGCTACTTTGATTTCTGGTGAAGGTAGCGATAAGGTTAATGATAAGCAAGTTTACAGTTATGTTCAAGCTATTCGTGCTGAACTTGAACCACGTGGATATGAATTTATCAACTACGATAATATTCCTGAATTAATCAAAGAAATTAAAGATGGTATTATCAACATTTACTTCAAACACCAAACTATTCCAGTTGAACCAGGTAAGGGTAAGACTCCTGAAGAACCAGTTCGTCCTGGCGACCCAGATAGTCCTAACTACCCTGAAGGCGTTGATAACAAGGATCTTGACACTACTATCACTCGTACTATTAATGTTTACGATGAAAACGATAAGATTCTTCACACTGAAGTTCAAAAGGTTCGTTACCAAAGAACTGGAATTGTCGACAAGGTAACTGGTAAACTTCTTGGCTACAGTGATGGCAAGTCAGTTGGTACTGATACTTGGGCAAAATACACTTATGATGTACCAGCAGGTTACCAATTAGTCGATGGTAATGGCTATGTTGTTAAGGCTGACGAAGTCAAGGTTGGTGTAAATGACAAGGATGTAACTCTTAAGATGAAGATTGTGCCAATCCCACAACCTACTCCTGAGCCAACACCAACTCCTGATAAACCAGAAAATCCTAATACTCCAGAAACTCCAAGTGAACCAACTAAGCCGGAAGAACCTACGACACCAACTGAACCAGGTAAGAAGCCTCAAGAGCCTAAGACTCCTGATACTCCGGTTAAACCAGAACCCCCTGCCAAACCAGCGGAAAAGAAGAATGAATCTAAGAAGACGCCTGCTTCTCCATTAACCCCTGAAGTAAAGAGCCCTAAGAAGGGTGAGGCTAAGAAGATTACCAGTTCTACAGCGAAACTCCCACAAACTGGTAATAATGATTCATCAGTTGCTGGCCTAGGCATTGCCGCAATGGCTGTCGCAAGTTTGATTGGCTTGGCGGGAAAAAAGAAAAAAGAAGATGAAAAATAATAGCTAATTTTCGTTAATCTTTTCAAACAGAATCGATGAAAGTCGATTCTGTTTTTTTATGGTAAAAACTTACAAGTGGGTAATTTTCTTATATAATTGATTAGTGTGTTTGAATTAAAAAATTTAAGAAAATAAATTTAATATTTGGAAAAGAGAACAATGAATTATCTTATTGTAGGCGCAGGCCTTTTTGGTGCAGTTTTCGCTCGTGAAGCTGCTAATCGTGGAAATAAAGTTACAATTATTGAAAGACGTAACCATATTGCAGGTAATATTTACACCAAGAAAGTAGATGGAATCCAGGTTCATCAATATGGTGCACATATTTTCCATACTTCAAATAAGGAAGTTTGGAACTACGTTCATCAATTTGCTGAATTTAACCGTTATACTAATTGCCCTGTGGCTAATTACAAGGGGCACATGTATAACTTGCCATTTAACATGAATACATTCAGCGAAATGTGGGGAGTCAGAACACCACAAGAAGCTATGGACAAGATTAATGAACAACGTAAAGAAATGGCTGGTAAAGAACCTCAAAATCTTGAGCAGCAAGCTATTTCTTTAATTGGACGTGATATTTATGAAAAATTAATCAAAGGTTACACTGAAAAGCAATGGGGCCGAAAAGCAACAGAGCTTCCAGCATTCATCATTAAGCGTCTTCCAGTTCGGTTAACTTATGATAACAACTACTTTAATGATGATTACCAAGGTATTCCAATTGGTGGTTACACTAAGATGGTAGAAAAGATGCTTGATTATCCAAATATCAAAGTTGAATTAAATACTGACTTCTTTGATAAGAAGGATGAATATTTGAATAATTTTGATAAAGTTGTCTACACTGGAATGATTGATAAGTTCTTTGATTATAAGTTAGGAGAACTCGAATATCGTTCACTTCACTTTGAAACTGAAGAAAAGAATGTTGGTAACTACCAAGGTAACGCTGTAATTAACTATACCGAAGCTGAAATCCCTTATACCAGAATTATTGAGCATAAGCACTTTGAATTCGGTAAAGGTGATAAGGATAAGACTATCATTACCCGTGAATATCCTGCTGATTGGAAACGTGGAGATGAACCATACTATCCAGTTAACAATGAGCGCAATAATAACTTGTATAAGCAATATGCTGAACTTGCTGCTAAGCAAGATAAAGTTATTTTTGGCGGTCGCTTAGGTCAATACAAGTACTACAATATGGATCAAGTAATTGAAGCAGCATTTGATGCAGTGAAAAAAGAATTTGAATAAAAAATAAGTTTAAATAGTTAATTGAAGGTTAAGGATATAGGTCCTTGGCCTTTTTTGTAGGTTTTGATAATACAATCTAAAATCCGTTATTTTATTTTATATGATAGCTTAATGCATAAAGTGCCTATATTCGTATATCCTTAGTAAGTCTGATTATAATCAATGCTTATATAAGAATTATTAAGCATATAAAAATCCATGTTATATAACGTTTGAATAGATTCATTTTCGGGAGTGCTTTTTGTTATAATATTTTTTATAACTTTGTATATATTGAGAATATTGGGGGAATATTTTATGAAATCTTTTTTTGATATCAAACAAAGATTTTCAATTAGGAAGTTATCTGTCGGAGCAGTTTCAGTATTATTGGGATTAACTTTTATTAGCACTGCTCAAACTGTAAACGCAGCAACAACTTATACTGTAAATGCAGATGATTCTATTGAACAAACTGATCCGGTTGCTACTTTTTGGGATGGAAGTAAAGTTTTTACTAGCCCTCACCAAATTAGTGAAAAAATTGCAGCTTATGATGGTGGTGAAAGCTATGTTAAGAAATCAGCTATCACTGTTATTTTAAAATCAGCTACTGGTGAACCAGTTACTTTAAATGAAAATGATCATGTCTACGTTACGGCAAGAAACTATAACGATAAAAACTCTAGTTTTAAATTTGATTTAGCTAGCTTGTTGAAGAATAAGACTATTACAGCTAACGGTCAAAGTCATACTTTCTATGTTTATAGTTATGGTCCAAGTCAAACTCACAATCCTGCTAAGTCAAGATTTAAAAATGACAAGAGATATTATAAACCAGGTCAAATCTTCTACTTGTATCCAGCAGCTGACTACAATGCAAAGTTTGATGCACAATGGGCACAAGCAACTGCAAGTAGTAGTGATCATGTTTTTTATGCTGTAGCAAATAATCCAGCTCAAGGTAGAAATACAATTGATGAAATTGATGTTAATGGCACAAAACTTCCACGTCAAACATTGATTTTTTATGTTACTGAAAAGCCTAAATATGATCAAAATGCATCAGTTCCAGCAGGAAATTATACAGCCGAAGAAGTAGCGAAAAAGCTTGTTAAAAACTATGACAATCTTTCAAATGGGGGGGTAACTTGGACCTTCGAGGGCTCTAATAATCCTACTGATACTAAGACCTTAACATCCGGACAAGCAGTTAAGTTAGTTCCTCATTATCCAGGTTATGAAAATACAGATATTAATAAGTATTACGATAATAAGAGTGAATCCTTTGGTAGTGATATTTCAAATGGTAAGTCATATCTTTACAGTGATCCAGGTAAAATTCAAAGTCCGGTAAAAACTGGTGATGCAATTGAAGTTAAAGTAAGTAAAGATTTTAACTCTAAGATTGACCAAGTACCAGTTAAGGGCGATGGTAAGTTAACAGATGACCAAAAGCAAGCAGTTAGAGAAAATATCAAGAAAGCTAATCCTGATTTAAACTTAACTGATGACCAAATTAAAGTTAGCGATGATGGTACAACTACAGTTTCAACAGCTGATGGGATTAATAAAACCTTAACCCCAGACCAAACAATAAAACGCTATGACTTAGGTGATCCATTAACAACTCCAGACTTCAATGATCAAGTTGAAAAAGAAGTAATTAAGGGTAATGACAAGTTAACAGATGACCAAAAACAAAAGATTAAGGACAACATCAAGAAAGCCAATCCAGAAATGGAATTAACAGATGGTGATATAACTGTTGATGATGATGGTACAACGACTGTTAACACTAAGGATGGAAGCAAGAAGACCTTAACCCCAGACCAAACAATAAAACGCTATGACTTAGGTGATCCATTAACAACTCCAGACTTCAATGATCAAGTTGAAAAAGAAGTAATTAAGGGTAATGACAAGTTAACAGATGACCAAAAGCAAAAGATTAAGGACAACATCAAGAAGGCCAATCCAGGAATGGAATTAACAGATGGTGATATAACTGTTGATGATGATGGTACAACGACTGTTAACACTAAGGATGGAAGCAAGAAGACCTTAACTCCAGACCAAACAATTAAGCGTTATGACTTAGGCGACCCATTATTTGACCCAGAATTTAACGATCAAATCGATAAAGAAGTCGTTAAGGGTGATGGTGATTTAACCGATAATCAAAAACAAGCAGTTAAGGACAATATTAAGAAGGCCAATCCAAAACTAAATCTATCTGATGATCAAATTACAGTTGATAAAGATGGTAAAGCGACTGTTAAATTGGATGGTAATGTAACTAAGACCTTAACCCCAGATCAAACAATAAAACGCTATGAAAAGGGCGAACCATTAGAAAATACAGGAGATACCGATAACTTCAATAAGAATATTGATAAGGTACCAGTTGAAGGTCAAGATAAGTTAACTGATAAGCAAAAAGAAGAAGTTAAAGATAGTATCAAAAAGGCTAACCAAAATTCTCCAATCAAGGACATTGATGTGAAGGATGATGGCCGTACAATTGTTACTTTTGACGATGGCACTCAAGTGGAATTGACTCCAGAAGAAACAATTAAGCGCTTTGAAAAAGGTGAACCACTAACTAGTCCAGAATTCAATTCAAATATTGATAAAGTGCTAGTTAAGGGAGAAGGTAAGTTAACTGATGACCAAAAGCAAGCAGTTAGAGAAAACATCAAGAAAGCCAACCCAGATTTAAACTTAACAGATGATAAAATCACAGTTGGTGATGATGGTAAAGCAACTGTTGATTTAGGTGGTAATGTAATTAAGAATTTAATTCCAGATCAAACAATTAAACGCTATGATGTTGGCGACCCATTAATTTCTCCAGAATTCAATGATAATATTGACAAGGTACCAGTTAAGGATGGCGATAAATTAACTGATGACCAAAAGCAAAAGGTTAAGGACAACATCAAGAAGGCCAATCCAGGAATGGAATTAACAGATGGTGATATAACTGTTGACGATGATGGTACCACAACTGTTAACACTAAGGATGGAAGCAAGAAGACGTTAACTCCAGACCAGACTACTAATCGATATAATTTAGTAGATCCATTAATAAATACTGGTAATGCAGATAGTTTCAATAAGAATATCGATAAGGTACCAGTTGAAGGTCAAAGAGACTTAACAGAGCAAGAAAAAGAGCGAATCAAGCAAAATATTAAAGATGCTAATCCAAACTCTCCAATCAAGGACATTGATGTGAAGGATGATGGCCGTACAATTGTTACTCTTGACGATGGTACTCAAATTGAATTAACCCCAGATCAAACAGTAAACCGTTATGAAAAAGGCGAACCATTAGAAAATACAGGAGATGCAGATAGTTTCAATAAGAATATCGATAAGGTACCAGTTGAAGGTCAAGATAAGTTAACTGATAAACAAAAAGATGAAGTTAAAGAAAACATCAAAAAGGCTAATCCAAACTCTCCAATCAAGGACATTGATGTAAAGGATGATGGCCGTACAATTATTACTTTTGACGATGGTACTCAAACTGAATTAACCCCAGATCAAACAGTAAACCGTTATGAAAAGGGCGAACCATTAACAACTCCAGACTTCAATGATCAAGTTGAAAAAGAAGTAATTAAGGGTAATGACAAATTAACAGATGACCAAAAACAAAAGATTAAGGACAACATCAAGAAGGCCAATCCAGGAATGGAATTAACAGATGGTGATATAATTGTTGACGATGATGGTACCACAACTGTTAACACTAAGGATGGAAGCAAGAAGACCTTAACTCCAGACCAAACAATTAAACGCTATGACTTAAGTGATCCACTATTTTATGATGATACCGCCAAAGATAGATCAGCTAATGATGATAAGAATTCTGATAGAGAAAATAATTCTAATACGGATAACGACTCAAGTAAGGATTCTAATTCAGATAAAGCTAATAATTCTGATAATCATGAAGATCAAAGCAATAATAAAAATGCTCAAAGTATCAATGGTGTAAAAGATGAGCGTGATGCTACAATATCATCAAAGAATGATATGAATGTCAAGACAAACAATAAACAAAGTCTTTTACCACAAACAGGTAATCAAACATCATCTTTACAAACATTAGGTTTAGCGGTATTGAGTTTATTGACTTTAAGTTTCTTTAAAAAGAAAAAGCAAGATTAGTTGGCAACAAGAATCTTTGTCAATTCTTGTTGATGAAGAGTAATTAGAGAATCAAGCAATATGTAAATTGCTTGATTCTTTTTCTTTAACCTTCTTTTCTTCTTAAGACTGTCGGGTAAGTTAATAAAGCTTTGAATTAAGTTATACGCATTAGCTAGTCTTGGATCACAGCTAATGCCTCCCGTTATAACTTGTTCTTGAGTTAAATAGGCTTTGAAATAATGTAGAAGACTTCTTGTATCTGTTTCTGAGGATTTGAACTACTTCATACTTTTGACCATCAAGGCAAATGAAGTGTAGCTTTTTATCAACGCCTTTAAATTCATCAAAGGCTAAGTGTTCAGGTAAATAGTTATAGTTATCAGTAAAACGGTGAGAACAAGAAGCTAAAACGCCTTGAACAGTATTAACAGATAGGTTATTCTCACGAGCAATACTAGTCATAGAACGGTCCTCAGTTAAAGCAGAAAAAACCTTTCTTTTAGCAGAGAGATAGAACAATATTTATTAACAAACTTAGATTGTGCCATTGAACGAGTATTACAATCTCGGCAAAGAACTCTTTGTTTATTTAACCGGATAATCACAGGGCTTATAGCATTAGAAGTATAGGCTGAAGATGCCCATTATGAATCAGATTAAGAAAAGGGCAAGCTGGTTGAACAAGAGTAGCTAAGAAAACTTTATGTTTGATACAATTAATTAATTTAAAGAAATGAGCATTAAAAATGATATTAGGGTGTTGGATATCGAACGAAAATTTAATACATCATTGTAAGAGGACATAGAAAAACTTCAATCTATTAAAATTTGAGTCGTGTTGAATTTTATTGTAAGTAGAGGTGACTATGGCCTCTTTTTTATGCAATAAAAAGCTCGTTAACAGTTTAACTCAAATAAACTATCAATAGGAAAAATTATAGAGCCAATACTATTGAGTTGCTTTTTTTGTGCTCTTTACATGTAAATGATTAATAACTGTTCAAATTACCACAGAGAAATAGCAATTTTTACTGTATTTATATTTGTAAATAAAATTCTCTGGAGGTAATTATGTCATATCATGATGACAAGTTTTATGGTTTCACAAACGATGAAATCTTTGGTAGTATTATGCAAAACAAGAGATTTTGCAAAGCTATTATTCAAGCAGTGCTACCTGATGTGAATGTAGTTTCGGTTGAAAATATTGATGCCCAAAAAGAATTGGGGACTAAAAGTGATAAGCGAAGTAAGCCGGTTCGTTTAGACATTGCAGTTAAAGATCAAGCAGGTAACTTATATGATCTTGAAATGCAAGTTAATAACAATCATGACATTGGTCCACGAATGCGGTATTATCAATCCTCGATGGATCGGGACACGCTAGATCGAGGGGAACCATATACTTCGTTGGCACGAACATATTTGATATTCCTTTGTGCTTTTGATCCCTTTGGTAAAGGAAAGTTGCGGTATAGTTTTCATTTGTACGATGATGAAGACAAGAACATTCAGCTGAAGAACAATGCAGAGAACATTATCATTAATTCAAAAGGGAGAGGCACTAACGATGTCGATTTGTTAAATCTCCAAAAGCTGATGAACGATGATAAAATAGAGGTAGCAGGAGTTTTTAAAGAGATTCAAAACAAAATCCAAGAATACAATGATGATCCAAAAAGGAGAAACCTTATGAGAACAGCAGAACTACGTATGAAGGAAGAAACGGCAGTAGCAGAAAAAAGAGGTCGTGAAGAAGGCCGTGAAGAAGAGCAAAAGAACACGGTGAAAGTATTCAAAGCCTTGCAATCTAATGTAACAGTATCAGAGGGACTGGCTTGGATAAGAGCAAATACCCAAGTTTCACTTTCAGATGAAGAAATAAAAGCAATTTTGAAAGAAAAGTAAACTGCTAAAGGAGAAACCTTATGAGAACAGCAGAACTACGAATGAAGGAAGAAACGGCAGTAGCGGAAAAAAGAGGCCGAGAAGAAGAGCAAAAGAACACGGTGAAAGCTCTAACAGCCACAATCAAAGAAATGCGACCAGAGGTTAATGAGTCAGATTTGTTTAGACAAATCAAGAAGTCTGTTAGTTCAAGGTTTAGCTTAAGTGATGCGAAAATTATGGATATAATCCGACAAAATCTGAAATAAGCTTGTTAAGTAGAAATCTTATAAGAATAACAGAAGTGATAGTAATTAATTTTGCTATATGTTAATGACATTAACGATTTGGTTGGAAAAGCAAAAATATAAACAAAAATTCCTGAGATTTTCTCAGGAATTTTTTAATGACTTAATTCATAAGCTTTCTTGACTGGTGTTGGCATATCTTTTTGAGCAATTTTAGTTTGCAATTCAGCTTCGTCTTTGACTTTTTGTTCAATGAGTTGGTCATAATACCAGCATTTAAAATCAAGCATGGCTTTAGTTGCTTGAAGTTTTTTTATTTCATCTTCAATTTCACTGCGTTGCTTGAGGAATAATTCTTGCCTTAATTTATATGTTGAACTTCCTTCACGGCACCAGTCAAAATATTGCTTGATATCCTTAATTTCTAAGCCAGATTTTTTCATGCAAGCAATTACCCGTAAACATTCTAATTCAGCTTCAGTGAAAATACGTTGATTACCCTTTCTTTGCATGTCTGGAAAAAGGCCTTCTTTATCATAATAACGCAAGGTAGAAATTGGCAAATCAAACATTTTTGCTACTTGACCGATAGAGTACATTAAAAACCTCCAAAAAAATAAGTGCTTTTGCTTGACCTAAAGTTAGGTTTAGGTACTAAGATAGTAACAACAAATCAGAAAAAAAGCAAATAGGAGGCTTACTTATGAAAGCAGCAATTTTTAAAGAAAAAGGCAAGATGGAAGTTGTCGAAAAAGCAATGCCAGAATTAAGTTTTGAAGATAGTGCAATTATTAGAACAGTCAGAGCGAGTGTTTGTGGCAGTGACTTATGGTTCTTTAGAGGAATTGATCAAGAAGAATCTGGTAAGGTTACTGGTCACGAAGCAATTGGAATTGTTGAAAAAGTAGGCCCTGCTGTCAAGAATATTAAACCAGGTGACTTTGTAATTGCGCCATTTGTTCATGGATGTGGACATTGTGCAGCTTGCTTGGCTGGATTTGAAGGAGAATGTCAAAATAATCCAGCACCATTTAACAACCATTTTCAAGCAGAATACTTTGAATACAATAATGCAAATTGGGGATTGGTTAAAATTCCAGGCAAGCCAGAAGATTATACCGATGAAGAACTAGCTAGCTTTCAAACTTTAGCCGATGTAATGCCAACAGGTTTTCATGCTGCGAAAATGGCAAGGGTCAAGAAAGGCGACACCGTAGTTGTTCTTGGTGATGGCGCAGTTGGATTGTGTGCAATTTTAAGTGCTAAGTTTTTAGGTGCTAAGAAAATTATTTCAACTAGTCGTCATGCAGATAGAGAGGCATTAGCTCATGAATTTGGCGCAACAGATAATGTTGCCGTTCGAGGCGATGAAGGCGTTAAGCAAATTCGTGAATTAACTAATGGTGCAGGAGCTGATGCAGTTTTAGAATGTGTTGGTAGTGAATTGTCAATGGATACAGCTGTTAAAGTTGCTCGAGCTGGGGCAATGATTGGTCGAGTTGGAGTGCCACATGATGAAAAATTAGATTCTAATCAATTATTCTTTGGCAATTTAGGAATTCAAGGTGGCCCTGCTTCAGTTACTACTTGGGATAGAAAATACTTGCTTGATGCAGTTTTAAAGCATGAAATTAATCCAGGTCGTGTCTTTACTGCACAATTTAAACTTGATGATATTCAAAAAGCTTATGAAGTTATGGATCAAAGAAAAGCAATTAAATCTCTTTTAGTATTTTAGTTAATTAACAAATAACGACGCTTGGTATATTTACTGAGTGTCGTTATTTTTGCATCAAAAAACACTTGTTCGGGAAAGCCATATCCTGTAAAATCATATATTGGAGCTTAGTTAAGGCGTCTTCTTCTGACTGTTTTATTTTGACAGGTGTAGAAAGTAGGTGATGCAAATGATTCAAATCGTTGCATTAACGAAATCTATTGAGAGGAGGAAGTGTTTTTTTGATAGAATGGCTAACGCTGCTAGTTGCAGCGAGTCAGTTTGCCTTGAATTGGTACATCTTTTATGACCAAAAGAGGACACAAAAAAACAACCGTCTTAGCTCGGCAAAGCTGATGGTTGTTTTTATTGTAATTAAAAAATAAAACAGCCGGAAGTGACGCTTAAGCTCTAGAGGTATCATCGCAAGTGATACCTCTTTTTTTCACTTTCGATAATTCAATTGTAAGGTGTAGAAAATTATAAGTCAATGATTTTATCAAAAACACTTGTTCGGGGAAGCCATATCCTGTAAAATCATATATTGGAGCTTAGTTAAGGCGTCTTCTTCTGACTGTTTTATTTTGACAGGTGGTAGAAAGTAGGTGATGCAAATGATTCAAATCGTTGCATTAACGAAATCTATTGAGAGGAGGAAGTGTTTTTTGGATAGAATGGCTAACGCTGCTGATTGCGGCGTGCCAGTTTGCCTTGAATTGGTACATCTTTTATGACCAAAAGAGGACACAAAAAAACAACCGTCTTAGCTCTGGCAAGCTGATGGTTGTTTTTATTGTAATAAATACTAAAAAATAAAACAGCCGGAAGTGACGCTTAAGCTCTAGAGGCATCATGGCAAGTGGTGCCTCTTTTTTCACTTTCGATATCTTAATTTTAAAATGATGAAGACAATAAGTCAATATCTAATTAAAAACACTTGTTCGGGGAAGCCGTATCCTGTAAAATCATGTAATGGAGCTTAGTTAAGGCGTCTTCTTCTGACTGTTTTATTTTGACAGGTGGTAGAAAGTAGGTGATGCAAATGATTCAAATCGTTGCATTAACGAAATCTATTGAGAGGAGGAAATGTTTTTTTGATAGAATGGCTAACGCTACTAATTGCAGCGTGCCAGTTTGCCTTGAATTGGTACATCTTTTATGACCAAAAGAGGAAACAAAAAAACAACCGTCTTAGCTCGGCAAAGCTGATGGTTGTTTTTATCACAATAAAAAATAAATAAAACAGCCGGAAGTGACGCTTAAGCTCTAGAGGCATCATGGCAAGTGGTGCCTCTTTTTTTCACTTTCGATATCTTAATTTTAAAATGGCAGAAATGATTAGTCAATTAAAACCTAATTTTTTCTCCCAGAAATAAAGCTATGATATAATTTAGCAAATAAAGTTAATTAGATTAGTGTGGGAATAAAAATGAAATTATCAAAAAGAATTCAAACAGTTACTCCATCAGCTACGATGGCTTTATCAAGTCGTGCTAAAGAATTGGCAATGCAAGGTAAAGATGTAATTAATCTTTCAATTGGTGAGCCTGATTTTAATACTCCAAGTTTTATCGGCCAAGCGGCTATTAAGGCAATTAGCGAGAACCTGACAGATTCATATACGCCAGCAGGTGGATTACCAGAACTTAAACAAAAAATTGCTGAAAGAATTAATTCTGAACACAAGACTAAGTTTTCAAGTCAAAATATTGCAGTAACTACTGGAGCTAAGTATGCATTGTATGCCTTGGCCCAAGTTTTACTTAATCCAGGGGATGAAGTTTTGATTCCTTTACCATACTGGGTTTCATATGGTGAACAAGTAAAGTTAGCGGGAGCTAAGCCAATTTTTGTTAAGCCAGAAAAAGGCTTAAAAGTAACTCCAGCTGATTTACAAAAATATACACACAACTCTACTAAGATGTTGATTATTAACTCACCTAATAATCCTTCAGGTCAGGTTTATACTAAAGCTGAATTGATTGCAATTGGAAAATGGGCTGCTGAGCGACAAATAACAATTATTGCTGATGATATTTATGGCAAACTCATTTATAATCAAACCCAATTTACTTCACTTTTTGATTTAGATGAAGAGATTAGAAAAAATGTTGTTTTAGTAGACGGTTTAAGCAAAACGTACGCAATGACTGGTTGGCGAGTAGGTTATGTTGCTGGTGATAGTAATTTAATCACAGCTCTTAATTCTCTTCTTAGTCATTCAACTAGCAACTTATCAGCAGTTAGTCAGTATGCAGCCCTTGCAGCTTTAACCGGTGAGCAAGCCTGCGTAGAAAATATGCGTCAAGAATATGAGAATCGTTTAAATAATTTAGCTCCATTACTAGATGGGGTAGAAGGTTTTAAGCTAATTGAAAAACCACAAGGAGCTTTTTACTTTTTCCCAGATATTAGTGAAGCTTTGAAATTAACTGGTTATAAAACTGCAAATGATTTTGCATTAGCCTTACTTGAAAAAGAAGGAGTAGCTACAGTTCCAGGGGAAGCCTTTGGTTATCCAGAACATCTACGAATTAGTTATGCAGCTGACTTAGATAGAATTAAAGAAGCAATTGAGCGCATGAATAAGTTTGTTAACAAATAAGCAAAAAGTCAACCTTTGAGGTTGGCTTTTATAATTAATAAATCTTTTATTATAAGTAAATCAAATCACTATCTACTATTTTCTTGGATATCCTATTTGTATATATCATTTATAGGGGAGAAAAGTAGATTATGAAAAATAACTTGTTTAGACGAAATACTGCAATGGTGTTAACTAGCTTAGTTTTATCAGCGGGAGTTGTTACAGCGATGCCTAAGCAAGCTTTAGCAGAAAGTAATGAAAGTGCAACAAGTACAGAAAAACAAGGAGCAAGCCTGGTTAATAATAAAGGGGTAGGTGTATATTCCGAAGAGCATGCAGGCTTAAAACATGGTACAGCAATCCAGACAAATCAAAATCCCGAGCTGCAATCAACTAGTTCATCAATCCTTGATTTAGACAAATCACAAGGGAAATTTTATGCACTAGCTAATGTCGAGAATACTACAGATCAAGAACAGCATTTTGTGCAAGCTATTGTCTTACCAAAGTTTTACAAGGGAAGTAATTCAGATATTAATAAAGTTGATGTTGTTTTAGATGCTAATCAAGTGTCAGAGAACGGCTTAAGTTTTGGGCTAAAAAATGAAAAAGTGCAATATGCTATTAAACCTGGCAAATATAGAAATTTAGATAGATTAGCAAGAGAAAATCCTGGCTTTACCTGGGATCAAATAATTGGAATAAAAATTGATGCATATTTAGCTCCAAAGCAGAATTTTTCAGGTAAAATTCCGCTCACTGTAGCTAACTATAATCAGATGCAAGATCAATTGTCAGCTTTAGCAAATAATAATGCTGAAAATAGTATTATTTCTAATATTAATCTTCGTCAATTTTCTGTTGGTCAATCATTTTATTACTATACAAATGGGGAAATTCAGACAACTTATGATGGTCATTTAACTGCTAGAGTTGGTAAAGAAGTGACCAAATTAGAAAAGATAATTTCACAAGCAAATCTAAAAAAAATCGAGCTAAAACTTTAGACATTTCTGCTGATGGAACTAGAGTTTACAGCTCTGTTCCTGCCAATATTCAAAGCTTACTAGCTCCAATTACAGCTGAAGATTTCATTTATTATAATTTTGGTTCCAGTTATCCAGCAAGTGTAGCTTTATATACTGATGGCATTTATGCTATAAAGATTAGACCAATTTTTGAAGCAATAAAAAACGCAGGTTATAGTGTAAATATTAAGCCTAATGGACATGAAATTTGGAAACAATACAAATATTCTGTTGCAAGTGATAGTAATTGGATTATTGATTATAGTGGTAGTGATGTTACGCCTGAAGAAAATCCTTTTTATGTTCAAGTTCAACAAATTTTTGATACCAAGGATATTACTATTCATGTTGGTGAAAATTGGACTAATAAAGATAATTTGCTAAAAGCAGAAGTCGTTACTTATGATCCAGCTACAATGGCTTTAACATCAAAGCATGTTTTGACAGAAGCGGAATATGCGGTTAAAGATAATGTTAACACGAATAAGGCAGGTGTATATTCTGTAAAGTATAGCTATAAAATCAATGATAATGATATAGTAACTAAAACTGCAAAAGTTACTGTACTTGATAAAAAAACGAAAGCAGAAGATTCAAGTTCGTCGTCAAGTAGCAGCTCAGAAAGTGTAAACTCATCGTCAGAAAGCAGTTCATCTAGTTATATAACAGATAAAACTTCTTCTCAATCAGTGTCACAAAAATCTAAATCTACTAAGCGATTGCCGGAAACAGGTACTACAACGGCATTAGCAATAGTAACTGGTACAATTGCAATAATTTGTTCAATTCTTCTCACTAAGAAAAATAAAAAGTAAAAAAATAGAGGATAGCTCGGAGGGAGCTATCCTCTTTATATTTAGGGCCGTATCGTGGGAGTGATACGGGTTGGAGTGTAATCAATTTATTGTAAGAAACTTGAATATGTGTATTAGGGTTCATTCGAGTAGGAAAATTTTATACCTGAAGGGATATAAACCATAAATGAATAAAAATACTTTCTAAATTGATTACACTATTATCATAAATGCTAAAAGGTGACTTCTTTATAAAAACAATGTATATATGCCAATTTTTTTTTTACTTATGAAAAAATGCACAAGCATATTAGTATGTATATAATACAAAATTCGATATAATTATAAATAAATAATTAGGGGATACAATAAGAAAATAAATATTTCAAGAGCAGAGTTTTTAAGATAATTGATGTAAAGAAGGGAGAAAACCAGTGTGGTTTTGACATCATTGTTTGATTATCGCTTAAAAGCGCTCGTTGTCTTAGTAAGAACTAAGTCTTTTACTTTAACGGCTAAGGAATTATTTATTTCTCAGCCGGCAGTTTCACAGCAAATTCATAGTTTAGAGAAAGATTTAGGTTTTAGATTATTTTATCGTTCAGGAAAAAGCATTGAATTAACAGCAAAGGCAAGAGAACTTGTTGCATATGTTCAGCGAATTAATTCTGATAGTTCTCGTGTTTTAGCTGAAATTCAGAAAGATGACAAAAAAAGATTGTCGATTGGGGCTTCTTTATCATTAAGTAGCTTTTTATTACCCAATCTTCTTGCCAAAACAATTAATGACGAGAAAACACCTAAGGTGGATATTGCAAATACGAAACAGCTATTGGAAAAAATAAAGTTAGGAGAATTGGATTTTGCATTAATTGAAGGCAATTTTGATAAATCGGAGTTTGATTTTTTTAAACTTAGTGATTATCCGATGACTTTAGTAACTAATCCACGCACCTATCCTGTTGAACAATGGTCAGATATTTTAAAGCAGCCTTTATTTATTGGGATGGAGGGATGCGGTACTCGTGATATTTTTGAAAAGCTCTTGGCGGCACATAACTTTGCCTTATCAGATTTCAAAAATGTGATTGAAGTTGATAATCCAGTCACAGTTATTGAGATGTTAAAGCAAGGCGAAGGAGTTTCATTTTTGTATCGACAGTTAATTTGTGATGAATTGAAACGGAATGAGTTGTTAGAAATTACTGCAATTCCAGAATTTAACGTCGAGCATTCGATTAATTTAGTTTTTGCAAAGGGAAGTAGTTACAAAGAACGCTATCAACAAATTGCAACTTTAGTAAAGCATCTATAAGAAACAATTATAGTTGAATAATTAACTTAAAAGATTAATCTTAGCTTGGGGATGTATGATAGCACTATAAGTACTTATAAATAGGTTTAGGAGGTGGACATATGTCAGATAAGTTAACAGGTAAGGCCAAGGAAGTTGAAGGTAAGTTAACTGGTGATAAAGCTAGAGAAGCTCAAGGGAAAGCTGAAGGGTTACTTGGTAAAGCCAAAGAAAAAATTAACGATGTAAAAGAAGATGTAAAGGATAAGGCTAAAGAAATCAAGGAAAAACTTGATGATTAAAGTTTAGCTAGTGCTCTGTTTAAAAATATTGACTCAATAACATCAATATAGCGGATTTTATTGGGTTATCTTTTCTTAATAAAAATCCACTTATTAACTAAAGACTTTCTTTAAAAGAAAGTCTTTTATTTTTATCTAAAAGATAGAATAATATAAGCAAAAGACAAAGATGTATAAATATATCTTATTAATAAATTAGCGAAGTGATGATAGAGTATTGTTAAGGTTAATATTTTAGAGACTCTCAGACTGAAATATAACCTTATTGTATTTCCCAAAGTCCACGTTGCATTATAATACCCCTACGTGGCAAAAAATTGGCTCCTATCTATTTGAGTTAGGGGCTTTTTTGTGTTATTTGCTAGTATTTTTATTAAGAGCGTTTTCATTTTAGAACTTTTTCTGTAAAATTAAAGATATATTTTTATTAGTATAAGTGGAGGATTTATGTATGGAAACATTTGAAAAAGTCAAATGGAAGCAGTTTATTTTGCCAGTTGTAATTGGTTTGCTAATCTGGTTTATTGCACCAGTTCGACCTACTGGCATTAGTATTGATGCTTGGCATATGTTGGCAATTTTTATTGCAACAATTGTAGCTTGCATTACTCAACCAATGGCAATTGCGGGTGTAACTTTGATTGGTTTTACGATGACTGTTTGCTTGGGACTAGCGCCAATTGCTGATGTAATGAAAGATGGTAAAGTGATTCAAAAAGGAGCTTTAAGTGCTTTTTCCAATTCTTCAGCTTGGCTGATTGTCATGGCCTTTATGATCTCACGTGGAATTATTAAAACAGGTCTGGGCAGGCGAATAGCTTTGTATTTTATTAAATGGTTTGGCAAAAAGTCATTGGGCTTAGGTTATGCAATTGGAGCGATTGATTTAATTACATCACCTGCAACTCCATCTAATGGAGCACGGGCAGGTGGAATTGTGTATCCATTAATTAACTCTTTAGCTAATACTTTTGATTCACACCCTAATGATGATTCACGTAAAAAAATGGGTGCTTATTTGGTTTTTACTGAGTTTCAAACTAATGTAATAACTTCTTCAATGTTTATGACGGCCTGCGCTCCTAATTTGATTGCAGTTTCCTTAGCAAGTAAGGCTGGAATTAATTTAAACTGGATGGGCTGGCTTGCAGCTAGTGTTGTTCCAGCTGTGATTTGTTTATTAATTGTTCCATATTTAGTTTATAAGCTTTTCCCTCCACAAGTAAAAGAAACTCCAAATGCTAAAGAGTGGGCTAATGAACACTTACAGGAGATGGGGAAGATGACTGCTCCAGAAAAAGTGATGGCCCTTATTTTTGCTGTTACTTTGATTTTATGGATGCTATCAAGTTCGATTAAGCTTGATGCAACGGTAGTAGCCTTTATTTCACTAACTTTGCTACTTTTATTTGGAATATTGAGTCCTAAAGATGTCCTTAAAGAAACTGGGGCTTGGAATCTTTTAATTTGGTTATCAATTTTAGTCTTTATGGCAGGGAAATTGACCCAATTCGGCTTTATTGCCTGGTTATCAAAAGAGATTGAAGTAAGCGTTAAAGGCATGAATTGGCTTTTAGTATTAGTGATTTTAGCTTTGATTTTATTTTACACGCACTACTTGTTTGCAAGTGCAACTGCTCATAATACGGCCATGTACTTGCCACTTCTGATAGTTGCCGTTTCAGCAGGAGCTCCTAAAGTGCTAGCAGCACAATTCTTAGCAATGTTTTCTGCAATAATGGGTTCAACAACACACTATTCAAGTCCTGCTTCATCGGTATTATCTGCTTCTGGTTATGTAACTCAAAAAGAGTGGTGGAACCTAAGCTTCATCTTCGGACTACTCTATATTTTAGTTTATGGCATAATTGGCTTACTTTGGATGAAGTTGATTGGTATGTGGTAAGAGTGGAATGTTTTAAATTGCTGATATGTTTCGTTTATTGGAACGGGATGTATTGGCTTTTTTTGTTTTTCAATACTTTTTGTGGGAATCGTTTATAAAAAGTATTCCCTTTAAGGAAGTTTTGTGAATTACATCTGATGTAGAATCGAATGTACAATTTTTGTAAAGCAAGTGATATTTTTATTAATTATGTGGGATTGGTTGTTGAATTATCTTTAAAATCTAATGAATGCTTTGATGTTTACTTTAAATTTAGTCATTTAAGCTAAAAAATAGGTGTTTTCTGATTTAATTGTAAAAAGTCTGTTTCATGGTTTCCTTATAAGTCTTACGTTATTTGCAAAAAAGTTCAAGTTATATATTAATAGCAAATAATTGATTCATGATATAACTTTTTATGCTGTTGCTCTTTTAATTAGTTCAATTGGAATTACGATTTTTCTTGATATTTGGATATTTTTATTCAAGCACTCAAAAAGTGCATTTACTGCTTGAGAAGAAATTGAAGAAGTATTTTGGCTAATAGTAGTTATAGGCATTGCAGCAGTTTTTGAAATTGAAATATCATCGAAGCCAATAATTGATAATTCTTCAGGAATTTTAATTTTTTTAGAAATGGCAACTTTTAAAATAGCGGCAGCAACTTTATCATTAATCGCAAAAATACCAATCTTTTTTCTTTTTTCAATTAAAGTATCAAGATATTTTCTGATTTCCCGTAAATCAGAAAAAACACAATCAGAAGTTGTGTTCAAAGAAAAAATACGGTTACCTTCAATATTTTCTTTTATAAGAACATCTTTAAAACCAGAAATTCTATCTTCTGTAGTAGATTGCTTAATTGTTTTTGTAATAAACATGTACGGATCGGCATTACTTCTTATTAAATACTTAGTAGCAATTTTACCACCCAAATAATTATCTGAAGAAACAGAAATGCTATTTTCACCTAAATTCGGGGTTCTGTCAATATAAACGATTGGCAATGTTAAGTTTAAATTTCTAATTGTAGTAGCATTAGTAGAAATGATAATAAATCCCGCTACCATGTGATTGCTTAGTTTTTCAATGTAGCGTTTTTCTAATTCTGGATTTCTTTCAGTATTGCAAACTATCGCAAGATAACCTATTGAAAATAATAGTTGTTCACAATCTTTTACAATTTTAGCAAAAAATTCATTTGATATATCTGGAACAATTATTCCAATAAAAGTAGACGCTTGTTTTCTTAAATTCCGTGCTAACGAATTAGGACGATATCCATTTTCCTTTGCAATTTTAAGAACTTTTTCTTTTGTGGCTTCTGAATACCTTCCGTTATTATTAAGTACACGAGAAACGGTAGAAACAGAAACTCCACTTAACTTTGCTATATCACGAATAGATAAGTTGTTTTTCAAATTGATCCCTCTTTTAAAAAAGATTACTTGCTTTTTATTTAATTAAATTATACAATGAAAGCGTATTCAAGGAAAACGTTTTCGCAAATCTTAATCAAAATTTGCTTTTTATTTTTAAAGTTTGCGGTAACGTTTGCTCAAAAAGCTATTTTAAATAGAAAGGTTATATAGTTATGAATATTAAAGATTTAAATGTTGAAATTTTTGCTGATGGTGCTGTTATTGACGACATGGTAAAAGCACAAAAAACGGGAGTAGTTAAGGGTTTTACTACTAATCCATCATTAATGAAAAAAGCTGGTGTAACAGATTATATGAAGTTTGCCCAAGAAGCGTTAAGTAAAGTAAAGGATGCACCAATTTCATTTGAAGTATTTAGTGATGACTTCAAAACAATGGAAAAAGAAGCTGAAAAGATTTCAAATTTAGGATCAAAAGTTTTTGTGAAAATACCAATTACCAATACAAAAGGTGAATCTTCAATTAATTTAATTAAGAAATTAAACGAAAAAGGTATTAAAGTTAATGTAACCGCAATTATGACTTTGAAACAGGTTGAAAGCGTTTTAAGAGTTTTAAATCCAAATGTGGAAAATATCATTTCTGTTTTTGCAGGTAGATTAGCTGATATTGGTATTGATCCTATTCCAGTTATGAGACAATGTGTTGAACTTATTGCTGATTCGCAGAATTCTAGAAAAACCAAATTACTTTGGGCTAGTTGTCGTGAAGTATTTAATATTTTCGAGGCTGATAAATTAGGTGTAGATATTATAACTTGTACGGCTCCTGTTATTAATAAACTAGGACTTATTGGTAAAACTCCAGAAGAAAGATCTTTAGAGACCGTCAAAGGCTTCAATGAAGATGTCAAAGCATTAGGATTCTCAATTCTTTAATGTTAGAAAGCGTGAATAAAAATGTTGGTTTCAGCAATATTAGTCGCAATATTAGCGATAATTTCGCAATGGTGGTTTTTTGCTCCGGCAACTAGATGCATGACATATCCTTTAACTACAGGACTATTAGTCGGTATTGCAATGGGTAATCCAATGTTAGGTATGTTAGCTGGTGCAAATATTCAACTTGTATATTTAGGATGGATTAATACTGGTGGTGTTATGCCAAGTAATACTATGGTTGCTGGTATTTATGGTACGGCATTAACAATTTTATCAGGAGCCAATCCTAAGCTTGCTGTAACGTTTGCTATTCCATTTTCATTGCTAGGATTATTAATGGTACAAATTTACCAAACTATTAATTCTTTCTGGGTTCATAAAGCAGATAAAGCGCTTGAAAATGGAAAGATCGAACAAATTAGATTTTTGAACTATGTTCCCTCATTTATTATTTCCGCAATTGTATATGGTATACCTGCTTTCTTATTAGTTCTATTAGGTAAGAATTGGGCAACAGGAATGGTTAAAATTATACCTCAAAATTTAACTATTGCACTAGAAGTGGTTGGGGGAATTATGCCTGCACTTGGTATTGCAATGTTGCTTAATTATTTGGGTAAACGCTCATTAGTACCATATTTCTTTATTGGCTTCTTCTTAACTGCATATCTTAAACTAGAGATTATGGCTGTTGCGATTTTCTCTGCTTTAATTGCATATTTGATTTTTGAAGCTACTAAGCAAAAGAAAGTCGAAAAAGTACAGAAGAAGACCGTTCGTAGATTGACTCTGAATAATAGGACAGGTGAAAATATTCAATCTGAGTCTAACTCATTAGGAGATAACGGTACTACTGAAATTAGTGCTGCAGATTATAAAGTTAAGCTTACAAAAAGTGATTTAATTAAGACATGGTTATGGGAACAATCTGACGAAGCTACATATAACTATGAAAGATTACAAGCCTTGGGCTTAACAAATATGATGATTCATTCTATTAAAAAGTTGTATCCTAATGATAGACAAAAGCAAGCTCAAGAATTAAAAAAGTATATGGTATTCTTTAACACAGAACCTCATATGATAGGTCCAGTAATTCATGGGATTGCACTTTCAATGGAAGAAGCTCGTGCTAATGGTGCGGCTGTTACCGCAGATGATATAAATGGCGTTCGTACTGGGTTAATGGGCCCCGCAGCAGGTATAGGTGATACAGTACAACAAGGAATTATTTTTCCAATTCTTGCAAGTATTGGTTGTAGCATGGCATTAGAGCATAATTTCTTAGGACCAATATTCTTTACTGTAATATTTGAAATGTTAATTTATTCTATTGGTTACTGGATGTTTATGTATGGTTATAAGAAAGGTAAAAAGTCAGTTCTTTCAATTTTAAAGAGTGGAATTTTAGATAAAGTAACTAATGCCTTTAGTATTGTGGGATTAATGGTAGTAGGGACAATGGCAGCAACCCGCGTTACAATTCAATCACCACTAATTTGGCGTGTAGGTCAAAGTACTATTAAGTTGCAATCAATACTCAATAAGTTAGCACCGGGTATCTTGCCTTTAGCAATTACCTGTCTTGTTTGGTATCTATTGAAAAAGAAAGTTAATGCAACATGGATTATTGTTGGAATCTTTATAGTAGGTATTTTGTTCTCATATCTTGGTATTTTTGGAATTAAGTAATGAATAAGAGGATTTTTTAAATGGATATCTTATTAATAAGTCATGGGCCATTTTGCAATGGTATTAAGAAAAGTTTGGAAATGATTTCTGGAAATATGGAAAATGTTACATCTGAAGAATTTAAACCAGGACAAAATCCATCAGATTTTAGAAATATATTAGCAAAAAGAGTAGAAGATCTTTACAATCCAGAAAAAGGATTAATAGTTATGTGTGACTTAAAAGGTGGAACTCCATATAATACTATTCTTTATTTGGTAAAAGATTATCCAAAATTAAAAATTATTACCGGAATGAATTTACCATTACTTTTGACAATTGCTTCATCAGAAGATATAGATTTACCAACTATCCTCAATAATAAATTGAATATTGGTATTAATTTAATTGATAAAAAAGTTATAGAGAAAGGAAGTCGGAGACATGAAAGACTTAGTCTTAGCAAGAATTGATGATAGATTAATTCATGGTCAAGTTATGACAAAGTGGCTAAAAAGTACACAAGCAGAAAATGTCGTAATAGTTGATGATGACGTATCAAAAGATGATTTTATGATTAATGTTTTTGAATCTGCAGTTCCAGATAATATTGGAATTGGTGTATTTAATAAGCAGGATGCGGTTAAATTTTTTTCAGAACCACTTCCAGGTCCGACTATATTATTGGTAAAGGTACCACAGACAATAAAATATATGATAGACAATGGTATTGATATTCCTGAAGTTGATTTAGGTGGTATGGGAGCTCGGCAAGATAGAAAAACTCTTTATCAGTATATTTCAACTAATGAGGATGAAGATCAAGTATTTTTAGACCTTGTTAAACAAGGTGTAAATGTGTTTGTTCAAATAGTGCCTCAGAATGATAAGTTACCAATTAAGCCATTAATTGATAGAAAGCAGAATAGTTAAATATAGTTATAGAAAAATTGGGAGAGTCAAGCAGGCTTATTGCTTGGCTCTTTTTTTCTAATTTTTTAATAGCTATACATTACAAGAAGGTTTAATCAAAAAGATTAAATATCAGTGTTATTTCTGGGTTCAAAAAATGGACAACATCGGCAAAAGTTAGAGCATCTTTTGAAATGAAAACGTATACAGATATAAGAATCCAGATAGTATACTGAAAATTGAAAGGGGATGTTGATATGAATGAAAGAATCCGATTAATAGTTTCCCTTTTGTTAACTAAACCAGATATTAAGACGATGGAGATGATGCAAGAATTAAATTTAACAAGAAAGCAAGTCAACTATGCTATTAAAATACTTAATTTTCATTTGTATGAGTTAGGGGTTACACCGATCAAAAGAAAAATGGCGGATTTGAATTTTCTGCTGAAATAAAAAAAGTATTATTGAGTAATGATAAAAATAGAAAAGGTATTTCTTCATTTGATAATAATGAAAGACTTTATTTACTTGTTGCATATTTGCTAGCAAATCCGGGATATGTTTCTTTAATAGATTTAACTGAATTTTTACATTACAGTCGTACTACGATTTTAACAGATATTTCAAAAGCTAAAAGCTTCGTAAAGAAATACAATATTGAAATTACTTATGATCGAACAAAAGGATATTCATTAAATGGATCATCAGACCAACAAATGAAGATAGCAAATCATCTCATATTTGAAAATATGGAATTAGTATCAAGAGATGATTTTGAAATGGCAATTAGTAATAACAAATTGATAAAATTCGTTAAAATATTCATTATTCAATTTGAAAAAGAATTTAAAGCCAAGTTTTCAGATTCATATTTTGATTCATTAGTAATTTTAATTGCAATTATTCTTTTAAGAAATTGTGGTAAGAACTTTATAGGTGTAGAAGCTGATTCGTTTGTGGAGCAAACATACGAATATAAATATATAAAGAACTATTTACAAACTCATGGCAAGAATATTCAAATTGGTTGGTTAAAGTGGATTACAATTGAATTTCTTAGTGCCAATGTGTATTTGAAACAAAAAATTCAATTGAATGAGAATGATAGAAAGATAGTAACTTTTGTACATCAAATGGTTGAATCATTCAAATCACAAACATTAGTTGATATTCCTAATCAAATGCAATTTGAACATAGATTGGTAAATCACTTGCGCCCAGCTTGTTTCAGAGTCAAATATGATTTATCAACAATTGCTATTGTTAATATGAATATTGATGAAAATACAAAAATATTAGCTGATATTATTCATCAGCAGATAAAGCCTGTTGAAGAATGGTTAGGGACCCCATTTCCAGAAGCAGAAATAAAATTATTAGCTGTTTATTTTGGAACAAATCTAATTGATAATATTTCTACTTCAACAGATTTACCTCGCTATCATGCTGTAGTCGTTTGTTCCAATGGAATAATTTTGTCACAAATTTTGATGAAAGAATTAAAAAAGTTATTTCCTGAATTGAAAATTATATTGGCGTTATCTGCAAGAGAATTTACAGAAACAAATTTAGATTTTGATGTTGTATTCTCTACAATCCCATTAAGTACAACAAAGAAACAATATATAATTACCCCTAATATGAGTAATCAAAGAAAAGTTGAGTTGAGATATAGAGTGCTAAATGATTTAGGAATCTCCAAATTAGATTCTAAAGTAGATGATGTGATTGATGTCCTGAAAAATTATATTTCTTCTTCAGAAATAACAAAGCTACGAGAAAAAATACGTTTGGCACTAGTTGATACCGATGAAATAGGAGTAAATAAAAGCTTACCTAACTTAATGTATTACATTGATAAAGATGCAATTATTTTAAAAAATGAATTCATAAGTTGGAGTGAAGCAATTGATTTATCAACCAAGCCATTAATGAATAAACATAAGATAACTCAGGGATATGTTGATATTTTGAAGAAAGATACTGATACACCAACAAATTATAGCTTTTTAGGTAAAAGTATGGCTATACCTCATTCAAAGCCTGAAAACGGAGTATATAGTGATGGAATTGGTTTTTTAGTCTCTCGCAAGGGAATATTATTTCCTGGAGGTAGGGTTATACACTTAGTAGTTCCGATAGCAGTTTTAGAAGGAAAGAAGCATTATAAAGCTATAAATCAATTAGCTAAAATTGCTACAAATGAAAAGGTAATAAAGAAATTCTTGAAAGCTGATAGTACTGAAGATGTTTATTCAATCTTGGCTAGTTATGTAGAAAGTGGAGATGACAAAAAGTGAAGGGATTTCCTAAAATTACAATTATTATGAGAGGTTATGGCTTAGAAGAAGCACGATGCATTGTAGAAGCTGCAAAAGATTTTTCTAAAGAAATTGCATTTGAGGTTACGATGAATACAAGCAATGCTCCAGAGATTATTAGAAAACTTAATAAAGAGTTTGGAAAGCAACAAGTTATAGGAGCAGGGACGGTACTATCTTTTGAACAAGAAATAGAAGCTATTGATGCAGGTGCTCAATTTATTTTAAGTGCATGTCCATTTACAAAGGAAATGGTTGAATATGCTAAGGCAAGAGGTGTGTTAACGGTTCCAGGTGTTTTCACCCCTGATGAAGCATTAAAGATGAAGAAATTGGGTGTTGATATTATTAAAATCTTCCCTGCATCCATTGTTGGCCCTAGTTATTTTAGTGCAATACAAGAACCATTAGATAAGCTGTCTTTAATGGCAGTAGGTGGAATTTCTGCTTCAAATTGTCATGAATATTTAACGCATGGTGCTTCGTACGTGGGTATAGGTTCTAAAGCTTTTGATCCAAAAAATATTAAACAACAAAATTATAAAAAAATTAGAGAAGATATTAGAAATCTAGTTGATTCAATTTGAGAGGTGGTAATAGTGGGAGAAAAATTAAAAATTGAGGATATCGTAATTAATCGAAATCTTGAAGCCAATTTTAAAGAAGAAGTCATTTCGAAAATGGCAAAGAGACTCCAAGAAAAAGGGTATGTAACATCTGATTATGAACAGGCTTTGCTTAAAAGAGAAAAAGAATTTCCTACAGGATTACCTTCATCTCAGCCTATTGTTGCTATTCCACATGCTAACTCAGATTTGGTAAATAAAACAACTATAGAGGTAGCAACACTAAAAACACCTGTGATTTTCTATAACATGGGATCTATTAATGAAAAATTAGAAGTTCAGATTGTAATTATGCTGGCAATATCAGAGCCACATGGTCAGATTGAAATGTTGCAAAAAATTGTTGGAATTGTTCAGAATCAAGAATTACGTGAAAGAATGCTCTTGAGTAAAAGTAATCAAGAGTTAAAAAATTTGATTGTACAAGCATTAGCATAGGAGGAAAAGTTATGGCTAAACGTATTTTAGTAGCTTGTGGTAACGGTATTGCTACTTCAACTGTAGTTGCTACAAAGATAAGAAATTATTTAACAGAAAATGGAATTGATGCAGAAACAACTCAAACCAAATTAATGGAAGTCCCTGGGAAAGTATCAAATTATGATTTATTGGTCACAACTGGTCAATTTGGGGGAGATGCACATGGTGTTCCATATGTTCCGGGGATGCCTTTACTTACTGGAATTGATGAAGAAAAAACACTGGAAAGAATTAAAGAAATACTCTCTTAACAGGAGGAATAAATTATGTGGAGTCAAATTGGACAAGGCTTTATGAATGGCTTCCAATTTTTTATAAATTGTGGAGCAACGGTTATGTTACCAGTAATCATAACCATTGTTGGTTTGATTTTTGGACTTAAAATCACCCAAGCTTTTAAGAGCGGATTAACTCTAGGTATTGGATTTGCAGGAATTAAGTTAGTCTTAGATTTTATGACAACAAATGTTGGTCCAGCAGCGAAAGCTATGGTAGAACGAACACATGTACATTTAAATGCATTAGATGTAGGATGGGGATCAATTGCTGCTGTGACCTGGGCTTCACCAATTATTGCTATATTAATTTTTGTGATTCTATTAATTAATATTGTTTTATTAGTATTGAAGCTTACGCATACTTTAGATGTTGACATTTGGAATTATCACCATATGGCAATTGTAGGTATAATGGTATATTTTGTAACTCATAACGTCTTTTTAGGAGTTGGAGCAACTGCTGTTACCGCTATTTTTACATTTAAGTTATCAGATTGGTCTCAGCCAATTGTTGAAAAATTTTTTGGTATGCCAGGAGTTTCTTTACCAACTATTTCAGCTCTATCTTCATTGGTAATTGCTGTACCAATGAATTGGCTTTTAGATAAAATCCCATTTTTTAAAAACTCTAAATTTACTATTAAAGACGCACAAAAATATCTTGGATTTTTTGGTGATTCAATGATTATGGGATTAATTATCGGATTAGCTATTGGTGGATTAGCTGGGTATGATTTGCAAAAAGTATTACAACTTGGTGTAAGCATGTCTGCAGTTTTAGTATTAATTCCTAAGATGACTGCAATGTTCATGGAAGGATTAATGCCTATATCTTCTGCAGCTCAGAAATGGTCACAAAATAAATTTAAAGGTAGAAAGTTATTTATTGGATTAGATGCTGCAGTTGTTGTTGGTAATCCTGATGTAATTACAACCGCTTTGATTATTATTCCGTTAACTATAGCAATGGCAATTTTTTTACTTGGTAATCGAGTCTTACCCTTTGCTGATCTTGCTGTTGTACCATTTAGAGTTGCTTTGGTTGTTGTATTAACTAATGGTAATTTACTTAAGAATATTGTTATTGGTTTGGTTGTAACTGCATCATTATTGTGGTGTGGTTCAGCTACTGCTCCAGTTTTAACTGCAATTGCAAAATCAGTTGGTATTAAATTAACTACCGGGGGAAGTATGCTGATTTCATCGTTTGCTGCAACATCAATGATTCAAAGCTTTATTGTATACTTTGCATTTACTTATCATCCAGAAATTTGTGTACCAATTTTGTTATTAATTATTGCTGGTATATGGTATTACTACGACAAAATTAAGAAAATTAATGTAAGTATAGATGAAAATAAAAATTAGTAAGGAAGAAAAGTAATGAAGATTTCAAATATTACTGTTTATAAAGTAAAGCCACGTTGGATTTTTATAAAAATAGATACTGATGAAGGTATTTCAGGTTGGGGTGAAATGGTTTCAGGAACAAAGACTGAAACTGTAGTAGCCGGTGCGAAAGAGATGGGAAATAGAATTTTAGGCAAAAATCCTTTTGATATCGAAAGGATATGGCAAAGACTTCATAGATCATTCTTTAGAGGTGGCCCAATTAACGGGACCATCATTTCAGGAATTGAAATGGCTTTGTGGGATATTAAAGGTAAAGCATTAAATGTACCTGTCTATGAGTTATTAGGTGGTGCTGCTAGAGACAGAATCAAAGTATATTCATGGATTGGTGGAGACAGACCTTCAGATGTTGTAGAAATGGCGCAACAACGTTGGGATAAAGGTTTTAGAGCTGTTAAAATGAATGCAACATCAGAAATGCACTACATTGATACTTTAGATAAAGTTGATGCAGCAGTGGAGCGAGTTGCTTCAATTCGTGAAAAATTTGGTGATAAGATGTCAATTGGGATTGATTTCCACGGAAGAGTTCATAAACCAATGGCTAAAGTTTTAGCTAAGGCTTTAGAACCATATCGCCCAATGTTTATTGAAGAACCAGTTTTACCTGAAAATGAAGAATATTATGAACAGATTGCCAATGAAGTTTCTGTACCTATTGCAACCGGAGAACGTGTTTATACTCGTTGGGGTTTTAAAAACATCTTTAAACAAGGCGCTGTAGATATTATTCAACCTGATATTTCTTTATGTGGTGGTTTGTTAGAAGAAAGAAAAATTGCTGCAATGGCGGAAGCTTATGATATGGCTATAGCTCCACATGCACCATATGGTCCTGTTGCTTTAGCGGCTACATTCCAGGTAGATGCATGTACTCCAAATATGTTCATTCAGGAACAAAGTTTGGGAATCCATTATAATCAAGGCTTTGATTTGCTAGACTTTGTTAAGAATAAGAAAATTTTCCAATATAAAGATAGTTTTGTTGATATTCCTAAAGGCCCAGGACTTGGAATTGAAATGGACGAAGATAAGATTAAGGATGTTGCTCAACAGGGATTAGTATGGACAAATCCAGCATGGGAAAACTATGATGGAACAATTGCTGAATGGTAATTTTAATGAATATATAGCTATATTAATATTTGCTTTTATACTTATATTTAGCTATACACTTAATAGTCTGAAAATAAAATTGAGAGAAAAAATAAATTTCTTTCATATTTATGTAGTTTTGATGATTGTAATTATTATAATCTGGAAATTGTGGCCGGATGTATGGTTACAAAAAATTGAAACTATCACTATAATTGTTTTATTAGTCTTTTTTAGTATTATGCCCGAAGGACTTAGCGATAAAGCGATAATAAAGGTAGGGGTTTTTGATGGAAGTTTTACAAAATTTAAAGAATTAGCAATTGAAAATATATCTAGCAAAAAATGTACAAAGATCATATTTTATTTAAGAACGAATGCTTCTATTAGTATGATTAGAGACCGTAAAATAGTTT
>NZ_JBLTIM010000050.1:0-2341 GCF_055362665.1 Lactobacillus fornicalis | reverse complement strand
GTAAGGTTGGGATTTCTTTGAAAGTATAAAGCATCAATTACTCTCTTAGTAGCAAAATCAGTTTTTAATAGAACTTCAGTTACGCACTTTTTCTGCCATCTTAAACTAGCAATGAATCTGTCATCCTCGATGGAATAGTAGGCGCTATTCTGCCTGTTTTTTATATATTCATCAATTTTAGGATAATCTCTAAGAATTGCCTCCATGTGTAGAAAAACTGCCTTTTTCATCCGCACTCCTGTTTATAAAACGATATATAAAATATTTACTTATATAGTATTATATATCAGATAATCCATATTTTTCTAGAGTTTCCTTGCTTACAGTTTCGTATTCAATCATTTGACTAATTGCAAGCTCAGCATAATTACGCAAGTCAACATAACTATCAAAAATAGATTCTCCATTATCTGGAATATCAGGATTCATAGTTAAGGCTCTAATTCTTTGAAGCTTATTATTCACTTCAACAAAAGCATAAATCAAACCTAACTCATTGAAAGAATCAGCATAAGCATTACCATAGGCCTTGTTCTTACGTTCCATTAAATCAGTAAGAGCAGTATCAATTTTTTTAAAGTCCATGTTTATCCTCCCATAATTTATCAGCAATATTTTTATTAGTCACTTCTCGAAGTTTTTTATTGAGTGATATTAGTTTGATGAAAATTTTGTGAAACGGGTTATTTGTAGCCTGGTAAGCAAGTTTTATAAAGTCTAATTTAATATCAGGCTTCCAGTAAGCAGAATCGCCCATTTTATAAAAAATATCAACATCATATTTATTGAATATGAAAGTAATATTCCTAGCATCTTCAGGAATATCTTCCATAAGTTGCTTTTTAAGTCGTTTTTTAATTTTTTCAGGATACATTATCGATATTCCTCCAAATACTATTACTCATCACTATCACTCCAGTTAAAACTGGTAATGAAATTATCTTCAATATCACGTAATTCCACCTCAGTGGGCTTAAATTTAAGCGTATACGCATCAACTAAATAGTAATAATTTTCATTCAAGTTATATCCCCAGTCTTCTTTATTCAGACTGAAATCAGGCAAAATCTTATGGATATCATTACCGTATTTATCAAGGAATCTGGACAATTCATCTTTAACGTAACTTTTATTATCTTCCATAACTGATTTCAAGTATTCATAATGTCTTTGAATATTAGTTTCATCTGTATGAAGAAAATTACGAAAAGTAGTTTTAACATCTATATAATCGATTCCAGATTTTTTTCTTAACTTATTTAAGCCGTCTATAATTTCATCAGAATTTTCGCATTCTCTATTAGGTTCAAAAATAACATTTACTACTGATGCATTTAAGTCAAATTCATCAAATGTAATGAACATTCTTTCATCTTTATTAGACTCAATAATTAAATCATAGTCGCTTTTCCACATGACTGTTTTAGGTGTGTAATTTTCAATTAAATAATCATTAATAATTGCTTTGTTAGGTATAATCCGCATTGTTAATCCTCCTATTTTAATGGAAAAGCCATCATTATTTGATTGCCATTAATAACAACTTCATCTCCATTTGCTTTTTTAAAAGTACGAAAGCATTCCAAGTCTAATGTCTTAAAAACTTCCCATGGAATATCAAGAACTATATTTTCATCGTTTATCATTTGTACATCAGTATATTTATATTTCATTATCTATTAATCTCTAATTCTCTTTACAAATTTCTCATTAGCCCATACATTCAATCCATTATCTACTTCACGAACCACAATAGGCCTTTTATTAATCGTGTAATGATATGGTGACCGCCACTCAAAGCTTTCTGCTTTAAATAGATTACTTACCATTTTAATTACAATTGATTCATCAATTTTTTTAGCTTCATAAATTAATCCAAAGTTTTCAGTATAAAGCCGTACCCCATCAAAGGTATAGCCTTTAGAATCTGGATAATGAAGCATATGCATTAAATTCTTTCCAGGTAAAATAAAATCACCTTCTTCTTTCGTAAAGTCTTAGTAAATCTTTTAAATGGTCAAAGTCTTTATCTCCAACTGGTATCTGCATAAAGCTTCTGTATTTTTTATTTATCTTATTTAAGCACTTAATAATTTCAGATCTATCTCGATGATGAGTGGAGTGAGCTTTTTTTACGTTTAAAACAATCGCTCTTCGATTAAAAACATGAGGAATAATTTCATCATCAATTTTCCAAATAAAATATGGTACTGAATCTTGTGAGCGTAAAACACTTCTACGACTTAGCCAAGAATAGCCGTCAAACTGACCAAGAAAAAAATCTATCTGATCCCAAGTTTTAAATTCTTTAACTCTTTCAATTTCTTTATCCAAACAAATT
>NZ_JBLTIM010000049.1:0-1026 GCF_055362665.1 Lactobacillus fornicalis | reverse complement strand
CACCAACATCAACTTTTTTTGCAAGTGGTTTAAGAACAACAACTGCTGAATCAACTTAGCACTTACTGCATCATTATATGCTTGCTTCTTGTCATCACTTGCGTTGTAGTAAGCTGATGTGCTTTCTACTGTTGATTGTTCATTCACCGCAGTTTCCAAAGCGCTTTTATCTACAGAACTTTCAGTAGTTGAGCCTGTAGTCGAACTCGTAGTATCACTTGTTCCTGTTGAACTAGTAGCTGTTTCTGTGGCTTGACCATCTAAGGCTGCTTTGGCATTGTCAATTGCAGTTGTAGCACTATCCACTTCGCTTTGTGTTGCGGAATCATTGTTCAACACTGTTTGGCCAGCACTTACTGCATCATCATATGCCTGTTTCTTATCATCACTTGCATTGTAGTAAGCTGAGGTCTTTTGAACATCGCTTTGGTCATTCACTGCTGTTTCCCAAGCGCTCTTGTCTGTGGTTTCACCATCTAAGGCTGACTTTGCATTGTTAATTGCAGTTGTAGCACTATCCACTTCGCTTTGAGTAGCGGAATCATTGTTCAACACTGTTTGACCAGCAGCTACCGCATCATCGTACGCTTGCTTCTTTTCGTCACTTGCGTTGTAGTAAGCTGAGGTCTTTTGAACATTGCTTTGGTCATTCACTGCTGTTTCCAAAGCTCTCTTGTCTGTGGTTTCACCATCTAAGGCTGCCTTTGCACTGTTAATTGTAGTTGTAGCACTATCTGCTTCACTTTGAGTAGCGGAATCATTGTTCAACACCTTTTGACCAGCACTTACTGCATCATCATATGCTTGTTTCTTATCATCACTTGCGTTGTAGTAAGCTGGAGTGCTTTCTACTGTTGATTGTTCATTTACAGCAGTTTCTAAGGCTGTCTTATCTGTAGCTTGACCATCTAAGGCTGACTTTGCATTGTTAATTGCACTTGTGGCACTATCCACTTCACTTTGGGTTGCGGAGTCATTGTTCAACACTGTTTGACCGGCAGCTACCGCATCATCATATGCTTGTTT
>NZ_JBLTIM010000048.1:0-213 GCF_055362665.1 Lactobacillus fornicalis | reverse complement strand
TTTCTAAGCCACTCTTATCTACTGAATTTTCAGTAGTTGAGCCTGTAGTCGAACTCGTAGTATCGCTTGCTCCTGTTGAACTAGTATCTGTTTCTGTGGCTTGACCATCTAAGGCTGCCTTTGCATTGTTAATTGCAGTTGTAGCGCTATCTACTTCACTTTGAGTAGCGGAATCATCATTCAACACTGTTTGACCAGCACTTACTGCATCAT
>NZ_JBLTIM010000047.1:0-2033 GCF_055362665.1 Lactobacillus fornicalis | reverse complement strand
CCATCTGCTTGTTTAACGCTGCCTACATTTGCACGAAAACAGCAGCCTAAATTATTTTGAGTTATATAAAGTTGTATTTTTTGTTGAATTAAATGTTCACTGTCCATAATTAACTATACCTACCCACCCACCGCATATATTATTCTTATAAAGGTTACACTAAATTTACAGTAACCAATTCAGTAGTGTAACCTCACTCGTACTTACTCTATCAATAATATATAACCTATAGACCAATTTTAGGGTTACACTAGTGTAACCGCACCTCTCGCCTACTCTCCCAAGGGATTGAGCTAAAAAGTATCAGGTTACACTAAATTTCAACTATATTGTTCTAAACTACTCCAGTAATTGTTAGTACTAGTTATAGTTATATATATTTTATATATATATTAGTGTAACTATGTATTTATACTATGTATAAAGCTTTGTGGCCCAAGGGCTGAGATAGGTTACACTATAGTGTAACCTTTTCCACTATACAAATAACCTCTAATCCCTTGGGACTCTAGGCGGTTACACTAAGTTACAGTAAGTTACACTAGTGTAACGTTTGAGAACTTCTTGCATATCCTCGAGCTGTTTTTCCACCTATTTTTTTAACTTTTCTAGACCACTTAAATCGATCTAACATCAAGCTTTGTAATTTACGAGCTGCTTTTCTATTTTTCAAAAGATCCAACCCTAAAGCGTCTGCCAGCTTATCATTCGTTATAAAGTTCGCATATCTAAAATCATCTGATTCTAAAACATCAGCTAATTTATCTTCAAAAGCATCAACATAATTAAACTTAGTTCTTTTAGACTCCAACTCCACCTCCTCCTCAGGTGTTAGAGCGAAACTAAAATCACCAGATTTATAGAGTGCCATTGCTTCTCCCCAGATTTGTTGAACAAATTCAGGTGGCATATCTGTTACTGCGTTTTTCTTTCGATTAGCCTTATCAGCTAAAATAGGCATAAATCTACGAGAACCAGTTAAATCTTTAAGATAATATCGTTCATTAGTAGTACGAGACATAACGAATTTTTTATGAAATTTTTCAGCAGTATGACCATACGCCTTGCGATACTCGAATTCTTGCATAGTGACAAACTTCTTGAGTTCTTCAAAAGAAGAATTATGTGAAGCTGTTAGCTCATCATCGTTAACAATAACTGCATTTTTCATAACTGCGAAATCATCTTTTGATGAGAAACTAGCAAACTGGTCAGTGTAGTAACCAAGTGGTGCTAGATTTTTTAGAAATGTTGTTTTACCAACTCCCTGTCCACCAACTAAATCAAGCACCATATCGAACTTGGTCATAGGGTTAAAAGTTTTAGCAATCGCACCAACTAAGAATTGTCTAGTGATGAGTAAAGTTAAATCTCCAGGTTCTGCTCCTAAAAAATCAGGTAAAAGATTTTGGAGTCTAGGCTTACCGTCCCATTTTTTTAAAGCCTCGTTAAAGTAATCTTTGATAGGATTATAAGAATGACTTGAAGCATAAACGCTAATTGCTGAGCGTATTTTCTGGTCATCAAAAAGAATATTTGAGTAAGCCCCTTGAGTTTCGATATAAGCAGCGATAAGAGAAATATAAACATCTTTTAATTGGCCTTTTTCAATATTAAGATCTTTAATATCTTTCATTACATCAACTGCTTCAGTGTACTCATTAAATTGAAAAGTATTTTTTAGTAGCTTATCGTTACTAAGAATCATAATGATGTTATAGATGGAATTTTTCTTAATAATGCCCGTTTTTTCATTAACAAGAAAAGGAAGAGAATAACTATATTTCGGTTGTTCCTGTAATTTACGAAGTTTATCAGTATTTTTAAGTTCGATAACCTTTTTATCGTCTTTTTTATCCAGCTCAACCACCTTCTCTCCTTCTAATATCCTTATCAATCATTGATTGAACGGTTCTAATAAGTTCGTCGCTACTTAACTTATCTTCTGTTGCATCATTTGCTAAGATAGCCAGCTTCACAGCTTTTTCAGGGTCTACATTTCGATATAAAAGACCGCCCATAAAAGCAGCAAG
>NZ_JBLTIM010000046.1:0-2146 GCF_055362665.1 Lactobacillus fornicalis | reverse complement strand
CCATCTGCTTGTTTAACGCTACCTACATTTGCACGAAAACAGCAGCCTAAATTATTTTGAGTTATATAAAGTTGTATTTTTTGTTGAATTAAATGTTCACTGTCCATAATTAACTATACCTACCCACCCACCGCACATATTATTCTTATAAAGGTTACACTAAGGTTACAGTAACCAATCCAGTAGTGTAACCTCATTCGCACTTACTCTAGCAATAATATAGAACATATAGACCAATTTTAGGGTTACACTAGTGTAACCGGGTCTCTCGCTTACTCTCCCAAGGGATTGAGCTAAAAAGTTTACGGTTACACTAAATTTCAACTTTCTTTTTCTAAATTACTTAGTAATTACTAGTAGTTAGTTATAGTAATATATTTTATATATATAAAATAGTGTAACTATGTATTTATACTATATCTAAAGCCTTGTGGCCCAAGGGCTGAGATAGGTTACACTATAGTGTAACCTTTTTTGAATTTTCACAAGGCTTAATCCCTTGTCGCTCTAAGGTTTGTTTAAAGGTTACACTAAATTTTTAGTAGTGTAACTTTTAAAAAACAGCTTATAAGCTCTTATGTATCAACGGATTGCAAGCTTGTGAAATTTTTATAATCAAAGCACTAAAATGCACCTTATCCCTTGGGACTCTAGGCGGTTACACTACGAATCTGGTCTAGCGTAACCTCGAGCTGTTTTTCCACCTATTTTTTTAACTTTTCTAGACCACTTAAATCGATCTAACATCAAGCTTTGTAATTTACGAGCTGCTTTTCTATTTTTCAAAAGGTCCAACCCTAAAGCATCTGCCAACTTATCATTCGTTATAAAGTTTGCATATCTAAAATCATCTGATTCTAAAACATCAGCCAATTTATCTTCAAAAGCATCAACATAGTTGAATTCAGTTCTTTTAGACTCCAACTCCACCTCCTCATCAGGTGTTAGAGCGAAACTAAAATCACCAGATTTATAGAGTGCCATTGCTTCTCCCCAAATTTGCTGAACAAATTCAGGTGGCATATCTGTTACTGCGTTTTTCTTTCGATTAGCCTTATCAGCTAAAATAGGCATAAATCTACGAGAACCAGTTAAATCTTTAAGATAATATCGTTCATTAGTAGTACGAGCCATAACAAATTTTTTATGAAATTTCTCAGCAGTATGACCATACGCCTTGCGATACTCGAATTCTTGCATAGTGACAAACTTCTTGAGTTCTTCAAAAGAAGAATTATGTGAAGCTGTTAGCTCATCATCGTTAACAATGACTGCATTTTTCATGACTGCGAAATCATCTTTTGATGAGAAACTAGCAAACTGGTCAGTGTAGTAACCAAGTGGTGCTAGATTTTTTAGAAAAGTCGTTTTACCAACTCCCTGTCCACCAACTAAATCAAGCACCATATCGAACTTGGTCATAGGGTTAAAAGTTTTTGCAATTGCACCAACTAAGAATTGTCTAGTGATGAGTAAAGTTAAATAACCAGGTTCTGCTCCTAAAAAATCAGGTAAAAGATTTTGGAGTCTGGGCTTACCGTCCCATTTTTTTAAAGCTTCGGTAAAGTAATCTTTGATAGGATTATAAGAATGACTTGAAGCATAAACACTGATTGCTGAGCGTATTTTTTGATCATCAAAAAGGATATTGGAGTAAGCCCCTTGAGTTTCGATATAAGCAGCGATAAGAGAAATATAAACATCTTTTAATTGACCTTTTTCAATATTGAGATCTTTAATATCTTTCATTACATCAACTGCTTCAGTGTACTCGTTAAATTGAAAAGTATTTTTTAGTAGCTTATCGTTACTAAGAATCATAATGATGTTATAGATGGAATTTTTCTTAATAATGCCCGTTTTTTCATTAACAAGAAAAGGAAGAGAATAACTATATTTCGGTTGTTTCTGTAATTTACGAAGTTTATCAGTATTTTTAAGTTCGATAACCTTTTTATCGTCTTTTTTATCCAGCTCAACCACCTTCTCTCCTTCTAATATCTTTATCAATCATTGATTGAACGGTTCTAATAAGTTCGTCGCTACTTAACTTATCTTCTGTTGCATCATTTGCTAAGATAGCCAGCTTCACAGCTTTTTCAGGGTCTACATTTCGATATAAAAGTCCGCCCATAAAAGCAGCAAG
>NZ_JBLTIM010000045.1:0-4737 GCF_055362665.1 Lactobacillus fornicalis | reverse complement strand
ACAAAAAATTTGACAGTTTCCATAAATATCCCCCTAATAGCATAAATTTATAGATAAAATTATCTTATAATAGCATATTATAATAGAAAAAGTTTATAATTGTTACCTTTTTCAATTAAATAACTTATTATTAAATCTCAAGCAAACACTTATATACCAGCTAATCACTATGCTATATTCCCCTCAAAAAAATAAAAAGCAAAAAAAATGATAAAGAGCCAAAAGTTGATGCATTTGACTTTTTATCAATTTCATAATCATTATTTTTTTACTAAGGTCAACTTATTTTCTATTGTTTTTCTTGAAAAATCCATGATAGCCAACAATCGAAGTCAAAATCAAAACTATAATTCCTAAAAGGGATACTTCACTTTTTTGCAAACCAGTTTGGGGGAGTTTCGTTGCAAAAAAGAATATTTTAGTGGGAGTTTGGGGAAATGTTATTGTTGGGGAAAGAATTTTTTCAATATTTGATTGAGGAGTATTCGAAGTTGGGATTGTTGAATTATAGCTAGAATTTGAATTATTTGATTTGGCTGTATTATCATCTCTATTTCTACTTTCTAAATTTTTTCTACTAATTACTGTATTTTTTAAAGTGGAATTAGATCTAGTCGCTGCACTAACTAATTGACTATTTATATAACTAATTCCACCAATCAAAATTAAAGAAGAAATTATCATGGTATATCTTTGCAAAATTTTTCTTACCATTTTCTTCCCTCCTTTAATTTTGTTGCTTTTAGCTTAACCCCTTTTTTTGAAAAAAGTTTGAAGAACTCACGAAAAAATAGCGAAAAAAATAGCACTTACGTGCTACAAATTTTGCCACAAATGTGCCATATCTTCTGGATCATCAATTTCAACTGTTACTTTTTCATCAGTAAATGGATCAGGGAAACTTAAATGGGAACAATTTAAAGCTTGTCTAGTAAAATTATCCACTGAGCCATATAATTTATCACCAAATAACGGATGCCCAATATGAGCCATATGCACCCGAATTTGATGCGTTCTCCCTGTAAAAAGACGCAATTTAACTAAACTAGCGTCATCTTTCTGGGCTAAGACTTCATACTGTGTCACAGATTTTTGCCCATTAGGAGTAACATAGCGTTTCACACTATCATCAATCTTACCAATTGGGGCAGTAATCAATCCTTTTTGGTGTTCAGAATTGAAGTTACCATGAACAATTGCATGGTATTCTTTTACAAAAACGTCCTTTTTTAATTCACTGAACTTACTATGCGCAACAGCATTTTTTCCAACCAAAACTAGCCCACTAGTATCTCTATCTAAGCGAGTTACAATATGTGGCTTTAAAAAAGCTTGCTCGGAGCTTTTTTTCTTTGCGAAATACCCCATAACGCGATTTACAACAGCATCCTTATCTTCATATCGTGAAGGTATCGACAAAACTGCCGCTGGCTTATTAATTACTAGATAATTATCCGTTTCTAATACAATTTTGACCGACTTATTAGATGCCTTCAAAAAGTTATTGACTTTTTCCTTCCCCATTACAAATAAAACTTCATCACCAACTTTTAATGTGAAATTTGTAAATCGACGCCGATGATTAACTAAAAGCATCCCACCATTATGCTTAGCGTTAACAATTGCCTGTTTTGATAACTTTTTCTTACTCAAAAAAGGTCCCAAACGTTTGGGATCTTCTTCACTTACTATAAATTTAAAAATTTTCATTTAGCCAATAAATGCATCTCCTACTCTTGACCAAAAATGATGATGACCGAACTTATCAAAGTGAATTCGCTGCTTAGAAATACGATAGATTACTCGATTAACGTGATCAACTGGTATTCGATTACCATCAATTATCAAAATCAAATTATGCCCATCATTAGGCAAGATTGTAATCCATTCATCAGGGGCAATCACAATTGGTGACCCGATTGTTCTAAAGACCCTATTATTAATAGAAGCGATTTCTGTCATTTGCAAGGCCTTTAATCGTGGATGAATTACTGCCCCACCTAAAGCCTTACTATAAGCTGTTGAACCTGTTGGGGTAGAAACACAAATGCCATCTCCCCTAAAATTTTCAAACAACTCACCTTTAATATAAATATTGGCAACTAAAGTTTTTGAAATTCGCTTAATACTTGCTTCATTCAAAGCTAGAAAACGTTCTTGCCTGCCATCATCCATCACTAAAGTTAACTCTAATAGCGGATAGCTTGAAGTAGATGGTGCTGTCGTACATAAAGCATCAACCATTTGGTCAATATCATAATTTCGCCAATCTGTATAAAAGCCCAGATGCCCCGTATGAACACCAATAAAACGAACTGAATCAACAATCTTTTCATATTTATGAAAAGCCGATAATAATGTGCCATCCCCACCAACTGAGATGACAACATCAGGCTGATGTTCATCTATAGTTATTTGCTTTTCTGCTAATAATTTTTTCAAATGTTCAACTACTTCTATAGTCTTTTTATGACTATTATTGATAATTGCTACTTTCATTATTGTCCCTTGCCCTTGTTTTGATTAAATACCTTTTGGGCATCTTGTACTTCTTTACGAATAGCACTCATTTCTTCATCAAGTTGATATGCTGCTTCTGCTGTTGATTTAAGTCTTTTAGAAACATCTTCAGGATATTTACCTTGATATTTATAACTTAATGTATGCTCAACAGTTGCCCAGAAATTCATCGCTAAAGTTCTAATTTGAATTTCCGCAATTAAAGTTTTTTCTCCTTCTGGTAAGAAAACCGTATACTTGATAACCATATGATAAGAACGGTAACCTGAGGGCTTTGCAGCATGAATATAATCACGCTCCTCTACCACCTGCATATCACTACGTTCATGAATCAAATCAACGACTTTATAAATATCATCCACGAATTGACACATGATTCTTATACCAGCAATATCTTGCATATCAGTTTCAATAACTTCTGGACTAATTATTCGACGTTGCATCTTTTCTTTAATGGAGTCGACAGTTTTCACACGGCCAACTACAAATTCAATTGGTGAATGCTCACCACGAGTTAAAAAGCCTTGTCGAAGACTTCTAAACTTGACCTTTAATTCTTGAACGGCCTCGTTATATGGCCATAAAAAGGTATCCCAATCAGTCATGCTCATTGTCCTCCTTATATTTTTTCAAACACAATTATTCTAACATAACCCAATACCTTTCTCACAATATAAAACTAGATAGCTGTATAATAAAAAACAAAGGAGTGACAACATGAGTAAAAATCGAGAAATTGAATCTAAAACTTTATTAGAAAGAAAAGTTTTTTCCGCTATTTTAAAAACTTTTCCTAGCAAAAAAAGCTTTACTCAAATAAATTATTATTTTGATAACGATAAAGAGACTTTAAAAAATAATAAAATAAGTCTGCGAATTCGGCTTTACCCAGATAAAGCCGAACAGACTATGAAGGTGCCTGCTAAAAAACTTTGTCAAGAAAATTATCATGAGGTTATTGAAATTAACGATTCCCTCTCCCTGAAAGTCGCACAAGAAATTGTCGAAAATAGTTTAAATGGTGGGGTAACAATTTTTGAAAATAATTGTGGTAAATACTTATTTGATAACTTCTCTGATATTTGCCAAGATTTAAAAATTTTCTCTTATTCTAAAACTACTCGCCACTTATTAGTGGGACCTAATGACTGTGAACTAACACTTGACGAAACTTCTTACCCTGATGGATATCGAGATTTTGAACTAGAAATCGAAAATGATAATCCTGATTTAATAAAACAAACCTTGAATACTTTAATTCAGCAATTTAATTTTCATCCTAATTCCAAAAATACTAATCAAAATAAAATTGCAAGAGCTAGTCTACATAGAAATTAGGCAAAAAAATAGCATAATGCCCATACATTCGCTAAAATATAGATGAATAAATTTGTTGGAGGCTTAGAAACCATGTTTGAAGTTTTTATGTTTGTTAATCCAATTGGCACTTGTTGCTACCAAACAGAACAGACAATTATGAAAACCATGAAAGAGGCAGATGCGATTACTCGTTATCATCTGATTCCTTTAGCAAATATGAAAACAATTCAGAGTGATTTGATCAGAAAACATAAGTGTCCTACTAATTTAGAGACATATAATCACGCTAGTGAAGAAACTTTTGCCGCTTTGAAAGATTATCATGCTATTAAAATGGCTTATGGCAATAAAATAGCACGTAAATATTGCTTAGCAGTACAACACAATATTAATGACCTTAATAAAGAATACAACACTGGCTTATTTAAAAATCTGATTCAGGAATTGGGCTTATCTATTCCTAAAATTCAAAGTGCTCGCATGTCCACATACTTAAATGAATCCATTGCTGCAGATGAACGCTTAGCACAAAAATGGCATATTAATGATACGCCAACAACTGTCATCTTCAATGATGAAGACGAAAATAGTGGTTTAATTGTTGAAGGTCATTTACTTCACGATGAGCTTTTACAAATTATTAATGGTAACGAGAGCCCTGATTTTAATGAACTTTCAGCATCACTAATTAGACTCCATTCAAGTAACTTACGATTATTATAAAAATAGCAACCTAAACATGGGTTGCTATTTTTGTTATATATTTTTCTACACTAGTCATTGTTCCTGGATTGCGCCAACTATTAAACAAATAATCAGGCAAATCATTTAAAGTTAGCTTATTTAAATACAATTGCTCAGCAATTTTTATCCCTAACGAGACCGTAAAATAGTTTG
>NZ_JBLTIM010000044.1:0-1319 GCF_055362665.1 Lactobacillus fornicalis | reverse complement strand
ACTATTTTACGGTCTCAGAAGTTTAGAAGCGAATAATGATAATAATCCTAAAAATGTTAACAATAGAGCAGATTTTGTACCAGTTTGTGGTAAATTTTGGACTTGATGCTTAATTGGTAAATTCGTTGCTGAAGTTACCTTGTCTGAAGCAGTTGCTGCTATATGAAGAGCTTGCTTTTTCAAATCTTCTGAGGAAGTAGAATTGGCTTTATTTGAATTTGAAAGAGAAGTAGAATTTGTACTACTTGATAAAAGATTTGAAGATGAACTACTTGCAGAGTTTTGTTCAGAAATTTTTGCTTCTGTAGTTTCAAGAATGAAGTCCTTACTCTTATTACCACCTAAGTCATAACGAATTGAATAGCCCGTTGTTAGGCCAGGAACTGCTACGCTATAATTAACACCTTTTTTCAAACCATCAGCTTCTGTGAATGTTACACTACCTTGGCTGTTTACCTTTTTAGTTAAAACTTCTGTTGAACCATCAGTTAAGTTACGTAATTTCACTTCGGTCCCTTCACTTAATGGTAAACCATTAGTGTAATGAGCATTTACTGTATATGTTAAAGGTAGCTCTGCTCCTGGCAAGTTTACTGTAAAAGTTTTTGAGATATTAGAGTTGCCAGAACTCAGTTGCAAAGTATAATTTAGCTTTTGATTATTGACAAAAACTTCATAACTAATGCCAGTTTTTAGTCCATCTGTTGCATTAAACGTTAGAGCCCCCGAAGCATTAACAGTTTTAGAAATAGTTTCGTTATTTGCTAGATTTTTTAGTTGTACATAACTACCGGACTCAATTGGTAAACCATTTGTATAACGAAAGATTCCTGTAAAGCTTACTCCTGAATTTACTTCTGTTGTTGAGGATAAATCATCCGCTTTGACAATCGAATTTTGATTAGTTCCAACTAAAATAGCTCCTGAAACCATCAAACTTGCTAATAATAATTTTGATTTCATTCATTTTCCTTTCAACTATTTACTGATTTCGACAAATTCTGCTCTTTTTTGTAACTTAGGTGAATATTTCATTAACCGAAGTCTTTCAGGAGTATTGTGTTTATTTTTACTAGTAATATAAATACGTTCACTAGTTTGTCGACATTCCAAAATAATATTATTTCTCATCTTCTTTTCCTTTCTAGAACTTTTCTTGTAAACAAAGTAGCAATTTTAAGTGTTCATAATTTTAATCCTCGCTTGCTAAATATAAATCTTTACAGAATATCGAATTACTTTTATTTTGTCAAATGTTTTTTAACTGAACTTTCTTTTTTACTATTTAAGTAGCCGTATTTCTGAGACCGTAAAATAGT
>NZ_JBLTIM010000043.1:0-326 GCF_055362665.1 Lactobacillus fornicalis | reverse complement strand
TGATGCTTTAAAACAAAAAACATACGGACAAGCATTGAAATATTTAAAGAATTTACATTATGACTTTGATGGCAATTTTAGAGCTACACTTCCTGAACAGATTCTTGGATTACTTAACTCTGTTATAGATGAAGCAATTATCGAAGTACGAATGAAAGCATATAAGCAATCAATTGATGGAGATGATGAATCATCGAAACCGAAGCATTAAAACAAGCATATATAGCGTTTAAAGATGAACTTAATCTATTTACATTTAGTCATTTTAAAACGCTAGGGAGCGTTTATTTTAGCAAATATGCGCCAACTTCAATGATGTTTATTTA
>NZ_JBLTIM010000042.1:0-411 GCF_055362665.1 Lactobacillus fornicalis | reverse complement strand
TTTTTTGTTTTAAAGCATCAGCTACAAGCTGTTGTTTATAATCTATACATAGTTTTAAAATTCGTTCTTCATACATTTACTTCAACTACCTCATAAACTTCTTCTGCTAAATCTTTAAATGCTCCTTCTAAATCCATTGAGTTATCCCAGACAAACTGGATAAAGTCAGAAATTGAAGGAAAGCTGAATTCTAAAAGAAAATTGTTTTCTCCAATATCTATAAACCGATTTAGAATTAAACTAGTAAAGTCAGGAATATCCCCCTGATATCCAACGTACGTATAATCATCTGGATCAGGGAAGTAAACTTTATACATTTTCACTCCTCCGTATCTAAAATGTGTTTCATAATTTTGGATAGAAAATCTCGGCCTTTAAAAATGTCATCTCTTCTATCAATCATTGCGTTAC
>NZ_JBLTIM010000041.1:0-408 GCF_055362665.1 Lactobacillus fornicalis | reverse complement strand
TTTTTTGTTTTAAAGCATCATCTATAAGTTGTTTTTTATAATCTGTACACAGTTTTAAAATTTCTTTATCCATTTACTTCAACTACCTCATAAACTTCTTCTGCTAAATCTTTGAACGCTCCTTCTAAATCCATTGAGTTATCCCAAACAAACTGGATAAAGTCAGAAATTGAAGGAAAGCTGAATTCTAAAAGAAAATTGTATTCTCCAATATCTATAAATCGATTTAGAATTAAACTAGTAAAGTCAGGAACATCCCCCTGATATCCAACGTACGTATAATCATCTGAATCAGGGAAGTAAACTTCATACATTTTCATTCCTCCGTATCTAAAATATGTTTCATAATTTTGGATAGAAAATCTCGACCTTTAAAAACGTTGTCCCATCTATCAATCATTGCGTTAC
>NZ_JBLTIM010000040.1:0-26167 GCF_055362665.1 Lactobacillus fornicalis | reverse complement strand
CGTTGTTGAAGAGAAAGAAGGGAATCAAGTGATTTTATACAGGTAGATATTTTATTTTGCTCATTTTTAGCACATATCCTTATTTTAGCTTTTTTCATTTCAGAACCCGAAATTTCTGTAAAAGTAGATCCTGCTGAATGTTTAAGGGCATATCTTTTTAATCGACTACTTAAGCAAAAAATAAAATAGGAATCAATAATGTTTTTATTAGGCTGAATTGACTGAAAACCTTGATTAGTAGCACTGGGATTGATAATAATCCCTGTATTTCCAATGCCAGCTCTAGAAGTAAATAATATAGCTCCCGGATTTAATAATCGAGCTGATGATTTTTTTAAGCCTAATTCGGAAAGCTTTCTTTGACTTTCATGTAAATAAATTGTTTTTCCAACTTCAGTAGGTGTAAACCAATTTATATTGCCATCCCAATATTCTAGATTAGATGTACTTGGCGTACCACCACCTATTATTTCAGCCACATCCCCCAACTTAACCTTCTTCCAAGGCTCATCAAACCCTCGAAATCTGACCTTAGGATACAATCGTTGTTCATCAGATTATTAATAGGCAACAAAAAGTGATATTTTTGTTTCACCCCAACAAAAAATGGAGAATGAAGTACTGTTCAAGCTTTGATTTTTACCGATAGATTTCATATAATTATAAAAGAAAAGAGGACAACGAAGTGCGAGTTCGTTATCCTCAATCACAGTCGAATAACTGGAGTTCTAGCTAATCTTTGTGATTAGCTTTTTTCTTTTGCTTAAATATTCTTTTATATTTTTGCTCGTTATATTACTGAACATTGATATAATAGCAATTGTATATTTGATTGAGGTTACAAAATGAAAAATTATATTTATCGAAGAAGAAGTGTATGGAAAGCTATTGTCCTTGCTCTTAGAGATTTAGGTGGTTCTGCTTCAAGAAAACAAATTCGTCGCACAATGGCAGAAAATGAATACGATGGTTTGGATTATGAAGGAGTATTTTACGTTAAAGTAAGTAAAAATGGTAAAAAATATTCGCCATTCTTGTTTGATTTTAATTTTGGTATGAAGAACCTATACACCATTGGTTTTATCGAAGAACCTCAACGTGGAAAAGATATTATTTTAACTGACCTTGGAAGAACCGCTGATTTAACCAATTTTCCATCTCAAGAACAGGTTGATAAAATAAGTGCTTATTGGAAGCAAAAAGATGAGTTACGTTACGCTAAGAAAAAACTCAAGGAAAAGATTGGTATAACAGGGGATACAGAATCAGAAGTTGAAGATACTGATGCACAAGATACAGCTGAAGATGATTGGAAAATCCAATTACTTGAACAGATTAAGCAATTTTCACCTGCAAAATTTGAAAGTTTCTCTAGATTGCTAATTTCTAAAATGGGTGTATCAATAGATAAAACAAAAGGAGTTAAACTATCAGGAGATCATGGAATAGATGGTTTTGGCTATTTCAGGTCAGATGAATTTAGAACCAGTCGTGTAGCAATTCAATGCAAGCGTTATACAAATGGATCAGTAGGGGAATCTGAAATTCGTGATTTTAAAGGGACAATGGATAGCTTTAATGCAGAATATGGGATTTTTGTGACAACGAGCTATTTCACAGATTCAGCTAAAGCTATTGCGACTCAAGGCAATAGAACTGTAACGCTGATAGATGGGCAAGAATTAACTGATTTAGTTGAGCGTTATCAATTGCATATTACTCCCGTTCAAACATATAGCTTAGATGATTATTACTTTGAAAAAGACTAAAATTCTCACCTAAATTAGTTAATTTAATTATTGACATAATATTTTTTATGATTAACGAGTATTTAATAAATGTTTTTTAAGCATATCACTGTAATCTTTTTAATAAAACTGCTATTATTGTTGGTGAGGAAAGCAATCTTTCCTCGATATACGCTCCCTAGCATATATTATTCCTACAAACATATATATTCCCACGATTGTTTGAAAAGGTACGTCAAAACTCCAATTGGCGTGCCTTTTCTTAACCAATCATGCTATAATCTTATTTACGGGTAAACAAACACCCAAACAATAATCCGGGGCTATAGAGCCAAAAGAGCATGATTCATTGAATCGTGCTTTTTTAGATTCTAGCAAGTAAAATTTGATATACAAATAAAAGTGTATAGAATCTGCTGAATTTCTTTCCCTAAGATGAATAGGGGTAAGAGATACCTCATTTTTAATTTTTTATCTTACACTGCAGCCTATCTATAATCAGTAGATGGGTGCTTTTTTATGATAAAATATCAGTATTAGGAGGAAAATAAGGGATTTTATGAATCGTACTAATTTGAAGAATTATTTGAAAGATAATTTTGAAAATGATCCGGATTTCGCTAAGGATTTTATTCAATGCAGCCTTAATGTTAAGACTGGTATTGCTATCATTAACTTACGTAAGAAGATGGGGCTTACTCGAGAAGAGTTTGCTCGCTTAGTTAATATGCCCCAAGCTACTATATTGCAGATTGAGCAAGGAGATATTGATGTAACGACCGATTTATTGATGAAGCTTGCCACTGCTACTAAACAACATGTTGAAATTAACTTTAGTCCAATTTTTAAAGACTAATTTAGTGGAGTGGTATTTGCGATGCTAAACAATTGACAAGAGATTTCAAGCTATGATATTCTGCTAAGTTAATTTAATATTTGTCACACAGAAAGGAAAGATTATGGCAAAGAAATCAAAAATTGTAAAAGCAGAAAAGCAAAGAAAGTTAATTGAAGAATATGCTGCAAAACGTCGTGAATTAAAGGCTAAAGGAGATTACATCGGCCTTTCTAAATTACCTAAAGATTCAGCTCCAACTCGTTTACAAAATCGTGATATGTTAGATGGCAGACCACATGGCTACATCCGAAAGTTTGGCCTATCAAGAATTAAATTCCGTGAACTTGCACATGCAGGTAAGTTGCCTGGCGTTAAAAAAGCTAGCTGGTAGAAATAGGTGATATTATGCAGATTTACTATCCACCCTTAGTTGAGCAAGCTTGCCGCTTCTTTTATGGTAGTAGTGATGTTAGTGTTGAGATGAAAACAACCATCTATAAAATGCTAATAGAGGAAAAATTACTTGATGAAAATGGAAATCCAACTGAATATGCCTTGAAAAAAGGGCTAATTTTAAGACGGGAAGAAGTGCCAAATTTATCTTTTGATGAATTTTTAGAACTATATCCAGTTTTTAAACGTTTTCCAGCTTCTAACTTTAGAAAAATAGGCGGCTTTTGGGAGATTAAAACTGAATTTGCAATGCAGATTCTTAAAGAAGTACAAGCAGGGAAATTTGACTTAGAAGAAGAAGTTGAATTAAGCAATTACTTTGAAGATAAGAAGATAAATGTCAATATTTTAAAGTTTAAACAAAGGGCAGTCACATGACTGCCTTTTTTATAGTAAAACCAGATTTAGATTTCTGCTCATGTACTGACTTATACTTCACAGAACCATCAGGCTGCTTAACTAATTTTTTGACACGTTTGGAGTATCTAGCTTGCCAAACTTTGCCTCGCTTAGTGATTGATGCCATTGTGAACTCCTTTCGTTATAATTGAATGTAAAAATAGAATCATTAGTAATTGTTTTTTTGTGTGTTATCAATTTATAATTGAAATTATTATACTTACGTGATAAATTACGGTATTATGATTTTAGAACAAATTGAAAGGAGGCTTTTGAATGTATAATGTTTTTAAAGTAGTTAATTGGTTTCGTTTGAAAAATGTAGAAGAATTAGTTAGCGAAGATGTAAATGTTGAACCATTAACCCAAATGAAGGTAATGAAATTACTTTATTATGCACAAGCAACCTTTTTAGTGAAATATGGTCAAAGATTATTTGATAGTGATATTTTAGCTTGGAAATTTGGACCAGTAATTGCGGAGGTTCATGACAAATATCGCGGGAAAAGAAATATTGTTGAGTCAATTTCTTATGAAGCATATCAAGACTTTAATACTTTGGAATCAGATATAAGAGCCTCTCAAGTTTTGAATGCAGTTTATATAGCTTTTGGCTCATATTCTGCTTCTACTTTGATGAAAAAGACACATACAGAGATGCCTTGGAAGTCTACTTCTCAGGGAGCAAAAATTGAAGATGATAAAATGGAAAAATTTTATAAAGAAACTGGGCTTGATACTGAAGTATCAGAAAAATATGATCATGTTATTATGAGAAAACTTTATGAAGAAAATAGAGAAGCAATGGATATTTTAAAATATAAATGATATATCTGAGTAGTAAGCAAATAATAGAAATGAATAGGCTTGTTCTAGATGAAGCAGATGAAAAATTTCAAGGGATTCAGTATGAAGATGGATTGTCCATTATCGAAGAACAGCTACAAGCTATTTATTTTGGTCAGGAATTATATCCCTCAATATGGGAAAAAGCAGCATTTATAATGCAAAAAATCACTAAAAAGCATATTTTTGGTGACGGAAACAAGAGAACTGCATTATTAGCTACAGTTTTTTTCTTGTATGAAAATGGCTATAAGTGGCAAAGAAGCCAAAAAGATAAAGTAGACCTTGTTTTAATGGTTACCAAATTAGATGATTCAAAAGAAGTTATGGATTTTTTAGCCGATGTATTAAGTAAAGAATGCATTGCCGTTAAGTCAAATCCTGTTGATAAGGAGTGATTTAAAGAACCAAGCAATATATAAATTGCTTGGTTCTTTTTATTTAACTTTGTTTTCTTCTAATCTAATTCTTGTTAGTAAGTTAATGTAATTTGAATAACCATAAGCCGTTCGTTCTATTTGTTTCTGAGGATTTGAACCACTTCATACTTTTGACTATCACAACAAATAACTCTTTGTTTATTTAACCTGATAATCACAGGACTACTAGCATTAGAAGTAATAAATCTAATATTAGTCTGAAGATGACCATTATGAATCAGATTAACAGAACCGCAAAAAGACAAGCAGGCTGAACAAGAGTAGCTTGAAAGACCTTATACTTAATACCGTTAATTAATTTAAAGAAATAATCAGTAAAAATGATATTAAGGCAGTCACATGACTGCCTTTTGTTGTATCAAAAAAGCAGCTTAGCATTAGCCAAGCTGCGTCTCCAGTAAACATGAATTTAATTAAAAATACAACGTCAAGGTTAATTAAATTACTTGTTACCTTTTGCTCGTTTGTGAGCTTTGATTATTTTCAAAGCCCGTTTACGTGTTTTAATGTTAGGACTTTGAAGTCTGCGATAAGCGCTGGAAAGATTGTTCTTTTCCATTTCGTTACCACCTTTTCCTGAAAGTTATTCACTTTAAGAGTAAATCCTCCTTTAGTGAACTAAGTAGAATATCATACTAAATCATTTTTGCCAATAACTTTCTAAAAAGATAAAAAATGATGATTAGTAGATAAGTTGAAGTTATCAAAATTATCATTACTATAATCATAGTTGTTAGAAAACTACCAATTACACGCATTGCGTGTAATTTATTCTTTAAGAGATCCTGTAAAGTCTTGATGATAAAGGTATAGATGGATTTTTAATGAAATTATTTTATAATTTAAAACACACCGATTCTACAATCTTTTTGAAATTTTAAGGACAAAATGATTCAAAAAACTTGTTTTACTATATTAATAATGTCTAGCAAAAATATCTTTCTTTATAAATTCTTAATAACATATATCTTGTAAATTAATGAAAAAGCAGATATTATTAGCAAATATATTTATTTAACCATCATAATTATTCAATTTTTTATTTATTAGGAGGATATATGACCGCTAATCACCAAGCTAATTTACCAACTGCTACCGAATTTCAAGTTTGGGATAAAGATAAGATTAGAGAGTACATACCGCACCACGATGCTTTGAAAAGATATATTACTATCAATTCTGATTATAAAGTACAGCCATCAATGATTGTTTTGTTTGACTTTAGTTCAGAACCAATTGCTACTAAATACAAGTCCGTTATTTTTGATACACAGGCTGGCATTATTTTAACTACCAAGAATTCTCGGCAACTTTTCAACTCATTATCGAAAAATAGTACCTTGGGCTTAAAGTATCAAAACAAACTCCGTGAGCAGCTTGGACTTAAAAGAAAGCATGTTTTCGCTTTAGGTAACTATGCTTACTTTTCGCTAAATGGGTTTAGCCAAATAAATACTAGTTGGCTAGCTTTACATCAATTTTCTGATTTTATTCAACTCGCTGAAACAGAGGCTCAAGCTTCAACAATCCAGCTAAATTCAATTCAATATTTATTTAAATTCAGTTCTTGTGCGCCTCAGATTCAAAAGCGACTTCACGAATCTATTACCTTAAATCAAGAATTAAAGCAAACAGCCATTAATTTTCACCGAGAACTTGGCCTTAACCAAACTATAAATAATAATCTCCTAACAGAAGAAGAACGGCTTTTCAAATTGCAAATGGCGAATAAACCTTCGCTCGCATCCCTAATCAAGCAAGTTCAAAATGATGACTTCGAACAATACAGCTTTTTCATGAAGAGTCAAACTGGCATGATTTGGACTAAAAACGATCACCAAACTGGGCTAAGCTTTACCAAGCGTAATAACTTAATGTTTTAAATCTTGCCTAATCTTGATAGTTTATACCATTAAGCAAAGTATAGCTTGTTTAGCGGGCTTTTTTCTTTTTTCATATTATTAATTCCGCAAGCTTGCAAAAATAGCAAGAAGGAAGTTAAGTAATGAAAAAAGAAAATATTTCTCCGCAAAGTCTTTTATTGGCTTGGGAAAATAAGGCATTAATTAAGCAAGCTCTTAAAAAAGCTAATGTTTATCGAACATATAATGATTATGAGGATTTATTTCATGAAGGCCTAATTACATATGCTCAATTATTAGATCAGTTTACAGGAAAAAGCCTATCTGAAATTAACAAGCTAGCGCACAAGAAAATCTTTTGGAAAATTAATGATGAATTACGAAAGAATCAAAGACGTTCCGAACTTTTTCTTCCAATTGAAGATCAGGAGTTTGAACTAGAAGAAAGCTTAAGTAGGGAAGATTGGCTTGCCCTTGCCACTGAACTAGGTCAATTAAGCCAAGTTGAAAGTTTGATTTTCAAGGAACATTTTATTCACAAGCGTCCCTTAAAAATTTTAGCCCAACAATATAATTTTGGTCTGCGGACACTTTCAAGAAAAAAGGGTGAACTAGTTAGTCGAATGCGTACTAAGCTAAAAAGATAGTAATATAGTACATATTATTATCAATTTATAAGTTTAAGTGATATGATACCCTTGAACAGTAAAAGTTCGTAATTTATGTAACTTTATAACTATGTAAGGGCTTACAAATTAAAAAGGTTGTGCTAAACTTAAACCATAGGATAATTATAAAGTGGATTGTTACTTTAATTAGGCAAGACCGCAAACACGAGTTACAACTGTACTCGCTGTTTGTGGTCTTTTTTTGTTGGAGGAATTAGTCATGACATTCCGGCTAGTGCAAGTATTGAATAATAATGTGGGCCTTGCTTGTAAAGAGGATGACTCACAAGTAGTAATTATGGGAAAGGGCCTGACTTTCCAAAAGAAGAAGGGAGATATTATTAAGGCTAGTGCAGTCCAAAAGGTTTTCAAATTACATGAAGAAAGTCCGTCAGATTTAACATCCTTGTTAGCGACAATCCCCCTCGACTTTCTAACAGTAAGTTATAGCTTGATAGATGAAGCACAAGAAAAATATGATTATTCAGTTGAACCATACATTTATGCATCCCTAACAACTCACCTTTATGAATCAGCCAAAAGATTAGCCGATGGTAGATTGGTTGAAACGTATTTGCCTGATTTAGAAAAAGATTATCCTTTACCCTATGAAATTGCGGGTTATGTATTAGATGGGTTTGCTACAAGACTTAATATAAAATTCCCTAAACAGGAACAAAAGAGTGTTGCCTTGCATTTCTTGAATGCAAGAACTGATATTCATACACAGAACCAGGCACAAAGAAGAAAAGTTGATAAAAACAAGCAAATACTTGCGATTGTCGAGAATGAATTGAATAATCATCAAATTTATCGGAATCGAGATAATGCCAATGATTATGAAAGATTATTAGTTCATTTGAAGTATTTTATCAATCGGATTAATCAAAAGCCTGCACCGCAAGTTTTATCGGCAGCGATTTTTCAAGAAGTTGTTAAAGATTACCCCCGTACTTTTGCAATTGTTCAAAAGATCAACGACCAAATAAAACAAAAGATGGGCTTAGAATTTACGAATGATGAACAAGTTTATTTGACAATACATATTCCAAGATTGATTAGAAAGGAGGAGACAAATGACAAACACAATGAAAAATAGTGAAGAGGTTGCTACAATTGGCTTTTCAATTGTGGCATATGCAGGAGACGCACGAAGTGATTTAGTAGAAGCACTCAAGAGTGCAAAAAATGGGAACTTTGATGAAGCACGGCAGTTAGTTAAAGAAGCAGAGAAGTCAATAAACTTGGCTCACAATGCTCAAACTAAAATGCTAACCAAAGAAGCCAATGGAGAAAATGTTACACTTTCTTTCATTATGGCTCATGGACAAGATACCTTGATGACTACAATGCTCTTAAAAGATCAAATGGACACTATCCTCGATCTATATGAAAGGGTGTTTGTATTAGAAAATAGGTAGAAGGATGTGACTTATAAAAATGGCTCGAGTGAAGAAGTTGCCAAAAGGCTTTTATCTAGGAGCAGCAACTGCAGCTTACCAAGTTGAAGGAGCTACTAAGGAAGATGGACGTGGTCAAAATATGTGGGATGTTTATCTGGCAAAGCATGGTCAGTATTCCCCTGATCCCGCTAGTGACTTCTACCACCGTTATCCTGAAGATATTGCCTTAGCAAAAGAGTTTGGCTTAAATGCAATTCGCCTGTCAATTTCTTGGGTGAGATTATTTCCTAAAATTGATGGCCCAGTTAATGAAAGTGCAGTGGCTTATTATCATGATTTGTTTAAAACATGTCTTGATTATGGGATAACTCCTTTTGTTGCTTTACATCATTTTGATTCACCACAAGAAATGCTTGAAGAAGGAGATTGGCTTAATCGAAAAAATATTGATCGTTTTATTAAATATGCGAAATTCTGCTTTCTAACTTTTCCTGAGATTAAGAACTGGTTTACGATTAATGAGTTAATTTCTCTAGCAAGTGGGCAATATTTAGGTGGGCAATTTCCACCTAATCATCACTTTAATGTATCTGAAGCAATCCAAGCCGAACACAATATGTTGGTGGCCCACGCTCGAGCTGTAATTGCTTATCATGATTTGAACCTGCCGGGAAGAATTGGCTGTATCCATGCCTTGAAAACAGGCTATCCAAATTCTAATCGCATAGAAGATATTCAAGCTTGCAAAAGGTATGATGAATATAATAATCGCTTTTTGCTTGATGGAACCTTACTTGGTGAATATCAAAGTGAAACAATGCAACTATTACAAGAAGTATTGCAGGCAAACGATGCAAGTTTAACTATTTTGCCTGAGGATTTAGCAATTTTAAAAAAAGCTGCTCCTCTTAATGGAATGTTTGGGATGAATTACTATCGCAGTGAATTTGTTAGAGAATATCATGGCGAAAGTATTGATCAGTTTAATTCAACAGGGAAAAAGGGCACAAGTGCTTTTAAATTCAAGGGAGTAGGCGAGTTTGTCAAACGACCAGAAGTGCCAACTACTGATTGGGACTGGAATATTTATCCACGAGGTCTGTTTGATATGTTAATGAGAATTAAACGAGATTATCCGAATGTACCAACTATTTTTCTCACAGAAAATGGTATGGCACTAAAAGAGCACTTAAATAAAGAAAAAACAGTTGATGATAGTCGGAGGATTGACTTTATTGATCAACATCTAGAGCAAGTCTTAAAAGCGCGACAAGCAGGAGTGAATATTCAAGGCTACTTTGTTTGGTCACTACAAGATCAATTCTCTTGGGCTAATGGTTATAACAAACGATATGGATTATTTTATGTGGATTTTGAAACACAAAAACGATACCCAAAGAAAAGCGCTTATTGGTTCAAACAATTAGGTGCTTCACTTGAGGAGTAAGGATGTGGGTTTATCATGAATAAAATAGTAAAGTGGATCCAGAAGCATCAAGACTTCTTTCTAAAAATATCTAAAAATAATTATTTGATGGCAATCAAAGATGGTTTTATTTCAATCATGCCATTGGTAATGTTTTCAAGTTTAATGATTTTAATTGTTCAATTACCAACCCTTTTTGGCATAGTATTACCTGATAATGCCAAACTAATTATGGTTAAGATATATAACTTAACCATGGGGATTATGGGACTAATGGTTGCTGGGACAACAGCTAAAGCATTGACTGGCAACTTTAATAGAACCATGCCAGAAGGAAAAGCAATAAATTCTACCTCAACCATGATTGCTGCTATGTCAGCTTTTCTATTCTTGGCTGTCAGTCCAGATCCCAAAACAGGAGCTCTTGATGTTGGATTTTTAGGGACACAAGGCTTATTAAGTGCATTTGTTGCAGCATTTTTGACGGTAAACATTTATAAACTATGTATTAAGAAAAATATTACTATTAAACTTCCCAAAGAAGTTCCAGGGACAATTGCTCAGAGTTTTAAAGATATTTTTCCCTTTGCCTTTGCAGTTTTAGCCTGTGTATTAATTGATTTGACTAGTAGAGCAGTTGTTGGTGCACCATTTGCATCAGTCTTTCAAAAGACATTAACACCTCTTTTAAAAGGGGTAGAAACATATCCTGGAATGTGTTTAATCTATGGATTAAGTGCGCTTTTCTGGTTTGTAGGAATTCATGGGCCTTCAATTGTTATGCCAGCTGTAACTGCCTTTCAATTAGCTAACACCGAGGCTAACTTAAAATTATTCGAAGCAGGGCAACATCCCTTGCATGCAATGACTAACAACTTCGGTAACTATATTGCTGCAATTGGTGGGACTGGTGCAACCTTTATTGTGCCACTGGTTTTGATTTTCTTTATGAAGTCAAAGCAACTAAAAACAGTGGGTAAAGCTTCATTTATTCCAGTTTTGTTTGCTGTTAATGAACCATTACTTTTTGCAGCACCATTAGTTTTGAACCCATACATGTTCTTCCCATTTATCTTAACGCCAATTTGCAACGTTATTTTGGGTAAGTTCTTCATTGACGTTTTAGGGATGAATGGCATGATTTACACCTTGCCTTGGACAGTTCCCGGACCAATTGGGGTCTTGCTGAATACTCATTTTCAACTTATTTCTATTATTTTCGTAATTATTATGTTGGTAATGGATGCTGCAATTTACTATCCATTTTTGCGAGTATATGATGCAGAACTAGTCAAACAAGAAAAAAGCAAAGCTCAAAAACTAGCAGAAGAAAAGACTTTTGCAAACACAATGAAAAAAGAACTTGCAAAACAGAAACTAGATAAGCAAGAGCAAGAACAAAAAGAAACAAATCATCCTAACTTAACCAAAGAGCTAAAAGTTTTAGTTTTATGTGCTGGCTCAGGTACTAGCGCACAATTAGCTCATGCTTTAAATGAAGGAGCAAAAGAAGAAAAAATGCCAATTATCGCAAATTCAGGCGCTTACGGCGCTCATTATGAAATTATGGCAAATTATGATGTGGTCATTTTAGCCCCACAAGTTCGTTCTTTTTACTCCGATATGAAAGCGGATACAGATAAACTAGGTATTAAATTAATTGCTACTAAGGGAGCAGAATATATTAATATGACGCGCAACCCAAAGCAGGCAGTAAATTTCTTACTTAGTCAACTAAATCTAAGTTAGTGGTTTTAATCTTAGGAGGAAACTACCATGCATAAATTTATGGATTTTTTGCAAAATAAATTAGCTCCTTTTGGAGAAAAAGTTAGTAAACAACGCCACTTGAAGGCGCTACGTGAAGGCTTCATGTTAGCAATGCCATTAGTTTTAATTGGGTCGCTATTTCAAGTTATTGCAAGCTTCCCAATGGAAAGCTTTACCAAATGGCTTCATCAAGTGGGATTAGATGTTATTTTCAATAATTTGATTAGTAACAGTTTTGGCTTGATTGCCTTACTAACATGTTTTGGTGTTGCTTATCGTTTAGCAACTTCATATAACGTTGATGGTCTTTCTGCTGGTGCATTAGCTGTTGCAAGTATGTTACTAGCAACTCCATCAATTACTGATAAAACCGGTGTAGCAGGTATTCCATATCCAGGAATCGGTGGTCGTGGTTTATTTACTGCTATTATTGTTGGTTTAATCACAGCTGAAATTTTCCGTTGGTTCATCCAAAAAGATATTACTATCAAAATGCCAGACAGTGTACCAGAAGTAGTAGGAAAGTCATTTATGGCCTTAGTACCCGGTGCAGTCATCTTAACATTCTTTGAAGCTGTAACTTGGGGAATCTCCTTAACACCAATTGGTAACTTGAACAACTTACTTGGAATTGTTATCGGTACGCCTTTAGGTTTAATTGGTGGAACATTAATTGGTACTTTTATTGCGATTTTACTTAATTCACTATTCTGGTTCTGTGGTGTTAACGGTGGTCAAGTAGTTAACACTGTTATGCAACCGGTTTGGTTACAAGCAGCTACTGCAAACTTAGCAGCTTGGCAAGCAGGCAAAGCTTTACCAAATATTATTACCTTACCATTTATTGACTTATTCGTTTACATCGGTGGTGGTGGTGCCACAATTGGATTGGCACTTTGCTTAATGTTCTTGAGTAAGAGTAAAGAATACAAGGTATTAGGTAAAGCAGCAGGTATTCCAGCCTTCTTTAACATTAATACAGCAATCTTATTCAGTTTCCCAACTGTTTTGAACCCAATTATGTTAATTCCATTCTTACTAGCTCCAGTAACTAATGCAGTAATTACATACTTTGCAATGGCTTTACATTTAGTTCCTTTAACAACTGGTGCTGTTATGCCTTGGACTATGCCACCTATCATTGGCGGATTCTTTGCCTGTGGTGGTAGTTGGGCAGCTGCAATTTTACAACTGGTATTAGTAATTGTTTCATTCCTTATCTACTACCCATTCTTTAAAGCTGCTGATGCAGCTCGTTTAAAGGCTGAAATGGAAAAAGAAGATAAATAAAAGAAATAGGAGTTAGATTATGACTATTTTAATAAAAAATACTGCAACCAATCCCACAGCAGATTATGCTGCAAGTGAATTAGCATATTATTTAGAAAAAATTACAAAGGCTGAAGTAGGCTTTAGTTCAGATGAGGCTGATATTGTATTACAACTAGTTGCTGATCATGAAGAAAATGATCATGCTCAATATCAAGTTCAAGATGGCCATGTTATTATTTCAGGTAATCGTCCCGTAGCATTATTAATTGCAAGTTATCAATACTTACATGCTCTAGGGGTTAGATTTTTAAGACCAGGCAAAGAAAATGAATTAATCCCAAATATTGAAGTGGCGCAAATTAAGAATGTTAAGGCATACGACCATGTTGCAAGTTACAAACACCGTGGAGTATGTATTGAAGGGGCAAATTCATTAGAAAACATTTTAGAATTTATTGAATGGCTTCCAAAAAATGGATTCAATAGTTTCTTCATTCAATTTGCTAATCCATATACTTTCTTAAAGCGTTGGTATAGTCATGAATTTAACCATTACTTAGAAGGGCGTGACTTAACTGATGCTGAAATTCAAACAATGAGTGATGAAATTGATGCTGCTATGGCTCTACGTGATTTGCGTCATCACCGGGTAGGACATGGCTGGACGGGTGAAGTATTAGGTTACTCATCAGAATTCGGTTGGGAAAGTGGCGTAAAATTAGCAGATGACAAACGTGATTTAGTTGCTAAAGTTGATGGTAAACGAGATCTAATTCAAGGAACTCCAATCTTTACTAACTTGGACATGAGTAATCACAAAGTAAATGAAGAAATGGCTAAAGTAATTGTCGATTATGCCCAAAAGCATAAAGAAGTCGATTACTTACATGTTTGGCTATCAGATGGAGATAACAACGTTTGCGAATGTGATGAATGCCAAAAGATTTTACCAGCTGATCAATATGTCAACTTCCTGAACTATCTCGATGAGAAATTAGCTGAAGCTGGGTTGGATACTAAGATTTGTTTCTTGCTCTACCACGAATTGCTTTTCGCACCACAAGAAAACAAGATTAAAAATCCTGACCGCTTTGTCTTAATGTTTGCACCAATTAGTAGAACTTTTGAAAAGAGTTATGCTGATGTTGATTACAAGCATGGTATTCCAGAACCAACACCATATGTAAGAAATAAAACGACTTTACCAAATTCACTTGAAGAAAACTTAGCATTTTTATTCGATTGGCAAAGAAACTTTAAAGGAGATAGTTTTGTATATGACTATCCTTTAGGTAGAGCTCATTATGGTGATCTTGGTTATATGAAAATTAGTCAAATTATTAGTAGGGATGTTCGTTATCTTGATAAATTGCATTTAAATGGCTATATTAGTTGTCAAGAATTAAGAACTGGTTTTCCAACTACTTTGCCAAACTACGTTATGGGTCGAACTCTTTGGGACAAGAGTTTAACATATGAAGAATTAAAAGAAGAATACTTCACAGCAGCTTTTGGTAAAGAGGGGATGCAAGTTTCAGCTTATCTTGAAAAATTGTCTGCTTTATCAAGTAGTGACTACTTCAACAAGATTGGGAGCAGAATTAATGCACAATTAGCTGCTCAATATCAGGGATGTGTAAGTGAAACTTCTGCAATCTTGCCAGTAATTATTAAAGGTTTAAGCCAAAGCAAGAATAGTCAACATGAAAACTGGCGTGTATTAGCATATCACCGTCAAGCAGTAATTAAATTGGCTACAGCCTTAGGATTGCAAGCTAGTGGACAGCAAGCAAAAGCAGAAGAAGCCTGGATTGACTTCCAAGATTTCATTAAACTTCATGAAGATAGCTTTGAACCATATTTAGATGTTTATCGAATTATCGAAGTTGCAACTAATTATGCTGGTTTTAAATATCGGGAATAAGCAAAAATATAACTGTAAAAAATTAAATACTCGTACAATGTAGAATAAATTAGTATCTCAAGTTCAACCTGCAAATGTAGGTTGAACTTGTTTTGTTTTATAAAAATCATGTCTTACCTTATACTATTAGCAACCATTTTGCTATAATTAAAACTGTTTGGTAATGGAGGTACTTTAATGAAGAAACATTTATTTTTCCTCGGTAAAGCAGGAACAATTTATTACAGCTGGTTGATGGTTTTACTATTTATTAGTTTGATTATCGCCTTAGAAGGAAACAAGGTTATAATGTGGCCAGCCGTGATAATTGGGGGCATATTTTTATTACTTGCAACCTATACTTTTTTATGTTCTTACATTAAAACAGAAAACAATTCTTTATTACTAAAATTACCTTATAAAAAGAAAGTAGTTTTGACACAAAAGCCACAAAAAGTGGCTAGTTGGCGTATTTTTCATATTTACCATGTAGAACTTTCTAAATATGAAGCAGTCAACTACTTAGTTATCCAAAAGAAAGGGTAGTGGGCCAATGAAATCAGATATAGAAATTGCACAGGCAAGTCAAGGCTTGCCAATTACCGAAATTGCTAAAAAGCTTGAACTTAACGAACAAGATTTGGAGCTATTTGGATCAGATAAGGCTAAAATTAACTGGTCAGCAATCAAGCAGGCTCAAGCAAATCAACATTTAGGAAAGTTAATTTTAGTTACATCAATTAGTCCCACACCAGCTGGTGAAGGCAAGTCAACAATGACAATTGGTTTAGCTGATGCCTTAAATAATCAACTTCATGAAAAAACTTTAATTGCACTGCGTGAACCCTCAATGGGACCGGTCTTTGGGTTAAAAGGTGGAGCTACAGGTGGAGGACGTGCGCAAGTTATTCCGATGGAAGATATTAACTTGCACTTTACTGGTGATATGCATGCATTAACCAGTGCAATTGATACTTTAGCTGCTTTAGTTGATAACTATATTTATCAAGACAATAGCTTGAAGCTTGATCCTAATCGTATTCTTTTGAAGCGTGGACTTGATGTTAATGATCGAACTTTGCGTAAGATTACTTTAGGACAAGGCTCACGTTTCAATGGTATTGAACATGAAGCTAGTTTTGCAATTACAGTAGCTAATGAATTAATGGCTATTTTATGTCTAGCAACTTCAATCAGTGACCTTAAACAGCGTATTGGAAATATTTTAGTAGGTTACTCTATTGATGATGATCCAGTTTTTGTTAAGGATTTACATTTTGAAGGGGCAATTGCGGCACTATTAGGTAAAGCATTAAAGCCTAATTTAGTTCAAACAATTGAACATACTCCTGCTTTAGTTCATGGCGGACCTTTTGCTAATATTGCTCATGGTGCAAATAGTGTTATGGCAACCAATCTTGCTTTACATTTAAGTGATTATGTTGTCACAGAAGCTGGATTTGGAAGTGACTTGGGTGGCCAGAAGTTTATGGATTTTGTGTCAACTCATTTAGAAAAAGCACCTGACGCTATTGTCGTGGTTGCTACAGTGCGAGCTTTAAAGTATCAAGCTGAACAATCAACCGATAATCTAGCTAATGAAAATTTGGCTGCTTTAAGAGAAGGCTTCAAAAACCTCGCACGGCATATGAATAATATGCGTCAATATAATCGTCCTGTAATTGTTTTAATTAACAAGTTTGATTCAGATACCGAAGCTGAATTAAACTTACTTCAAGACTTAATAGCAGAACATGGTATTGACAGTGAAGTTGTCACTTACCATAATGATGGCTCTCTTGGTGGCATCAAGGCTGCTGAAAAAGTTCGTGACTTAACTAACCAAGAACAAGGCGAAGTAATGCGTTCTTATGCCAAAGACGATACAATTCAAGTTAAAATTGAACAAATTGCTCAAAAGATTTATCATGCTGGTAAAGTTGAATACAGTGAAAAAGCACTTGCTCAAATTGAACACTTGAAAGAATTAGGTAAAGACAAACTTCCAGTCATTGTTGCTAAGACACAATATAGTTTCAGCGATGATAAAAAAGTTTTAGGAGCACCTACAAACTTCACTTTACACGTCAAAAACTTGGCTTTGAAAAATGGGGCTGGATTTATTGTTGTTTCAACTGGTTCTATTTTGGATATGCCTGGCTTACCAAAACATCCTGCAGCTTTAGACATTGATATTGATGATGAAGGAAAGATAAGTGGTTTGTTCTAATGCAACTACTATATTTATTTATCGCATTTTTAGTAGTCCTTTGTGATCAAGGATTAAAATACTATATCAGTCATAGTTTTATGTTAGGCCAAGAACATATTTTAATTGATGGTTTACTGTCATTTACTTATGTTAAAAATACTGGTGCTGCCTGGAATATTTTAACCGGGCAAATGTGGCTATTTTACATAATTAGTATTATTGCAATAATTGCTTGCTTGTATTTCTTGTACAACAAAAAGTATAATAATCCTATTTTCAAAACAGGAATTGGCCTTGTTTTAGGTGGAGTAATTGGTAATTTCATTGATAGATTACATTTAAAATATGTTATTGATATGATTCAATTAGACTTTATCAATTTCAATATTTTTAATATTGCTGATTCTGCTATCACAGTTGGTATTGTATTAGTTTTTGTCTACTTGATCTTTTTCTCAGAAAAGGAGGAGAAATAGTGGCTGATTTTGAATTAATTGTTGCAACTAAAGCAGGAAGATTAGATAAATACATAAGTGAGCATTCTGATTTATCACGTTCAAGGGTACAAGAGTTGCTTGGCAGCGGAGATATTTTAGTAAATGGTAAGCAAGAAAAGCCAAGTTACAAAGTTGCTAACAATGATCAAATCACAGTACATGTTCCCAAATTAGTTCCACTAAATGTTGAGCCAGAAGATATTCCATTAGATATCGTTTACGAAGATGAAGATGTAATTGTGGTTAATAAACCCCAAGGAATGGTTGTTCATCCCTCTGCTGGACATCCGAACCACACTTTAGTCAATGCTTTAATGAATCATACTAAGTTCCTTGCAGCTAGTCCTGAGGGCTTTCGACCAGGAATCGTTCATCGTATTGATAAAGATACAAGTGGCTTGTTAATGATTGCTAAAAATGCCAATGCCCGTACAAGCTTAGAGAGTCAGCTCGCGCATAAGACAAATAAACGTGTTTATTTAGCAATTGTTCACGGTAATTTTAAAGAAGCTACAGGAACAATTGATGCACCAATTGCTCGCAATCCTAAGGACCGTAAGAAAATGGCCATCGTTGAAGGCGGCAAAGAGGCAGTCACTCATTTTCATGTATTAGAGCAATATCCTGGTTATGCATTAGTGAGTTGTCAATTAGAAACAGGCCGTACTCATCAAATTAGAGTTCATATGAAATATATTGGCCATCCTTTAGCTGGTGATCCATTATATGGACCTAAAAAAACTTTAAAAGGACACGGTCAATTTTTGCATGCAAAAATATTAGGATTTAAGCAACCGAAAACTGGGCAATGGCTTGAGTTTCAAGTTGATCCTCCAGAAATTTTCCAAAAAGAGCTTACTTATTTGCGAAGCTTGAAGGGATAGGTTAATAAATGAAACGATATTTAATACTAGAAGATGGAACTTCTTTTGCTGGTGATAGTTTTGGAGCGGAAACTATTTCTACAGGAGAATTGGCAGTTCAAACGAGCAATTTTGGTTATCAAGAAGCCTTAACAGATCCTACAAATGCTGGGAAAATATTAGTTTTTACCACGCCAATGATTGGTACAACTGGAATTAACTCAATTGACTATGAAGCAATTGATCCTAGTGTTCGTGGCATTATTTGTAATGAAATTGCTACTCATATTTCTGATTCTCCCAATTTTCAAGAGCTGGATTATTTCTTAAAAGAGAAAAAAATTCCTGCTATAAGTGGTGTTGATACTCGTGCACTTGCCCATAAAATTAGTAATCAAAGTAAAATTAAAGCTTCTATTATGGATACTAACGATGAACACGCTTTTGACCAAATTAGAGCTTTAGTTTTACCTAAAAATAAAACAACAACTATTTCTACTTCCAACTCATATGCAGCACCGAATATCGGTAAGACTATTGCGGTAGTTGATTTAGGATTAAAGCATTCTATGCTTAGAGAATTATCTTTGCGCAAAGCTAACATTATTGTTGTCCCATACAATTCTAAGCCACAAGATATCCTTAATTTAAAACCAGATGGATTAGTTATTTCTAATGGACCTGGTACTGCAACAGAAGTTAAAAAAGGGCTAGCTCCACTTTTTGATGAATTTTATGGGAAATTGCCAATTTTGGGAATTGGTTTAGGTTTTTTGGCAATTTGTGATTATTTAAATATCGAATTAATTGACCTTCCCAAACCATTTAATGGAGTAAATTATCCCGTTATTTTACAAAATTCCAATACAATTTGGCAGACTGCTATGAATATTCCACAGCTGGCACTTTCTGAAAACGGCGGTATCAACTTTACTGAAACATACTATGATTTGCATAGTGACTTATTAGCTGGTTTTTATTTAAAAGATAAAGAAGTTCTTGCAACAGCTTTTAATCCCGAAGGAGCTCCGGGAAGTTTTGATGGATTAAAAATTTTTGACCAATTTATGCAATTAATGGAGAAGTAAAATGCCACTTGAGAATGATTTAAATAAAGTATTAGTCCTCGGAAGTGGGCCAAATATTGTGGGTAGCGTTGCTGAAATGGATGCCTATACTAATTCAGCAATTAAGGCTTTTTTAGAGGATGATATTCATGTTGTTTTAGTAAATCCCAATCCTGCAACTGTTTCAAGTGACCGGCAAAAAGGAGTTACTGTTTACCTTGAGCCGATGACTTTGGCTTTCATGAAGCGAATTTTACGAATGGAAGAACCAGATGCAATTGTAACTGCTTATGGTAGCACTAATGCATTAGCTGTCGCCAAGGAATTACTTGATGATGGCATAATTGATGACATGAAAATCAAGCTTTTGACAACCAATAAAGAGTTACTCAATTTGGTTGATCATAAAAAGCAAATTGCTTTTATGCAAAAGAATAATTTTGCAACAAGTGAATCTTGGCATTTGGTTAAAACCGATACTAGTGAAAGCATTGCTGACTTGCTTTCTCATGCTCGTTTCCCACTTTTGGTAACAAAATATCATCAATATATTCATAATGAGCATTTTAAGTTCAAAAATGTGGCTGAACTGTCTGAATTTTTCAAAACAGAAAATGATACAGAAGCAGATCATTTTAACTTAAATAATTATCGCCTAACTGAAGACTTATCTAATTGGGAAGAAGTTATTGTCGATGTTTTAAGAGATAACCGTGGTAATTTTAACTTTATTAATATTTCTTCATGCTTAGAAGATGTGGCAATTAATTCTGGAGATTCGTTAATCATTAGTCCAGCCTTAACTTTAAATAATGACCATGTTCGAAAAATTAGAAAACTAAGCAAGAAAATCATGAATAGGCTGAATATCCATGGCTTTTTGAGTATTCATTTCGCCGTTAGCCACCATGATACAGAAATTGACTTGAAAGTTTTAACATTAAAAAATCGTTTAACACGAACAAGTGTCATTGCTCGCAGAGTAGCAATGTATGATATTGGCTATGTTTTGGCTAAAATTGCCTTAGGATATAACTTTAATGAGATTGTTCAACCTTTGACAGGGCAAAATGCAGCAATTGAACCAGTTTTAGATGCGGTATCAATTAAATTCCCATATTTCTCTTTCAGCGAATCAGGATTAAATCACTATCAATTAGGTGATAGAATGCAAGCAAGTGGAGAAAGCATTGGAATTGGGCGCAATTTTGAAGCTGCCTTTTTAAAAGGATTAGAATCTAATTTTGATATTAATGGTTTACGAGATTTTTATTATTTGGGAAAGGCAAAAGATGGCCAACAATTATTGCAGCAACTAGCTCATCCCGATGAGCTACATATAATTACCTTATTAGCAGCGATCAGTAGTGGGTTAACATACACGCAAATTCATGAAGTATGTAGGTTACATCCACTTTACTTTGAAAAATTGAGCCAAGTTATTGAAGTAGGTAAACAATTAAAGAACGAGTTATCAAAAGAAGTACTTGTAACAGCTAAAAAATTAGGCTTTTCAAACACACTTATCAGTATAATCACCCAAAAAAGTTTAGAAGATATTGGTGACTTGTGCCGAAATTACCAGCTTAATTCTTCATATTTACTTTTAGATGGTAGTGCTGGTCTATATCGAGCAAATTGTTCAGTTTGCTATAGTAGTTTTGGTAGTGAAAATGAAGTTTCCCCACTTAAAGCAAATAGAAAAGTGTTAGTAATTGGTATGAAACCAATGCAAGTTTCTTTAACTAGTGAATATGATTATATGATTTATCATGCGTTGAAAACTCTAAAAGATGAGGGCATTGCTACTGTTTTAATTAGTAATAATAGTGAAGCAGTATCTACAGCATATGAACTAGTTGATCGCGTATACTTCGAACCAATTACTTTTGAAAATATCAAAAAGATTGCCCAAAAAGAGGGGATAGATGAGGTTTTAACGCAATTTTCTGGTAAAGAAATCAATCAATTAAGACCCAATCTTATCAATGCAGGATTAAAGTTATTAGGACAAGAAAACTTAATTTCTGAACTTGCTAAGCAAAAGATAAACGTAGATGAATTGCCAATTGAATTAGTACCTGGAGAGAAAATTTATACAGAAAGCCAAGCTAAAAATTTTGTTGAAAAGCACGGCTTCCCAGTTCTAATTGGGGGACGCACTCGAGAATTAAAAGTCAAGAGTGCAGTTGTTTATGATATTCCAGCGCTTGAAAAATACATTAATGAAAATGATATAGATGAGGGTACTATTTCTCGCTTTATTGAGGGGAGAAAGTACGAAGTCATCGCTATTTCTGACTCTCATAATGTAACAATTCCAGGGATTATTGAACACCTTGAGCAAACAGGCTCCCATGCTTCAGACTCAATTGCAGTTTTTCAACCACAAAATTTAAACAAAGAACAAAGAGCATTTTTAGGTAAGATGACAAAAGAAATTTTGCCACTAATACAAATGAAAGGCCTATTTACATTACATTTCTTGCAAGCAGATGGACAATTTTATTTATTGCAAGTTAAGACTTATGCAGGTCATAATTTAGCCTTTTTATCTAAGTCGTTAAACAGTGATTTAGTTGGAATTACAACTAAATGCTTATTAGGGAAGAGTTTAAAAGAATTAAACCTTCCTGAGACAATTTGGCCAGCTAGTGAATTAATCCACGTAAAAATGCCCGTATTTTCATATATTGACTATCAAAGTGGTAATACTTTTGACTCTAAAATGAAATCCTCAGCTTCAGTAATGGGGCGTGATACTTTACTTTCTAAGGCATTATATAAGGGATATGAAGGTAGTAACTTAACAATTCCAAGTTATGGCACCATTTTTATCTCAGTCCGTGATGAAGATAAGCAACGCACAATTAATCTAGCACAAAGATTTCATAGATTAGGATTTAAGTTGGTTGCTACAGAAGGGACGGCAACTATTTTAGCTGAAGCAGGAATTACGACTGGTATTGTAAAGAAAGTGCAAGAAGACCAAGACAATTTATTAGAAAAGATAGCCAGTCATAAGATAGTAATGGTCATTAACGTTATTAATCTTTCAGATAATGCTAGTCAAGATGCAATTAGAATTAGAGATGTAGCTTTGAATACACATATTCCAGTTTTTTCTAGTTTACAAACTGCCGAATTAATTTTAGAAGTTCTTGAAAGTTTAGCATTAACTACTCAACCAATTTAAAAATGCTTAATACTTTTTCTATAAAAAATAAGCTTCATTTTCATAGAAAGTTCACAGATTGCAGGCATACTATAGTCAAATCTAAGATAAAGGAATGATTAATATGTCTAACAAAATTAACGATGTTGCCTTAAATAAGCAAGATATTTTGGAAAATGCTATTCCACTTGTAGCAAAGAAAAAGCATCGTTTGCTTAAATCTGTTGGCATTACGATTATAAGTTTATCAGGACTAGTAGGTCTAGGTATTTTAGGTAGAAAAAGGCGGCTATTTTAAATAGCAAATTAATGAATCTAAACTCGAAATCTAAAGAAAAATAATAAGTGAACAAAGAAGCCCTGTTCTTTGACTAGTAATTGGTTAAAGACAGGGCTTTTTAGTATGGTTTATAATAATTTTGAAACATCACTTTCTTATTTTGTTACTGTTAAATATAATATGTCATAATATATTTAAGGAGGAAGTAATATGGCACTAAAAACATATAGTACGACAATAACCGAACAATTAGAAAAAGCATCGAACAATCATTAGAAGAATATAAAGAGGAATAGGGGAAAAAGGTTAGTGCTATGTTTACTTTAAAGTTTATGTCAATCAAGTTATTGGAAGATAATCAAGATGAGTGGATATATAGTATTTATACTGATTATCAAGAAGGGCAAATAACTATTAATAAACAGACTTTTGATAGAAAACTTACCTCTTTTGAAAAAGCAAGCAAACGTGTTCAGATTAAAAAAGAAACTGTAGAATACGAAATTTACTATAGAATTGCTAAATTAATGAAAATAAAACCAGGTATTAAAAAATACTATTGGTTGCATTCTAGTAATTTTTCATTAATGCCATATGTTAACTTTATGTCAATAAAGTTATTAGAAGATACTGATAGGGAATGGATATATGAAATCTATACTGATTGCGAAGAAGGTATGGTTATAATTGATAAAGAAACCAAAATTGGAGATATTACCTCTTTTGAATTAACTAGTAAACAGCTTAATGTAAAACGAGAAACCGTAGAATTTTGGATTTATTACTGTATACTTGATTTAATGAAAACGGATCCTGGTATAGATGAATTTTATTGGATAAACGTAAAACTAGATAAAGATTGATAATACTAGATTTTTATAAAAAGATACTCAACATTTTTATTACAATGATGCATAATAATTAAAGGAATAGATTATAAAAATTATGGGACAGAGTGTTATGAAATTAGAAGTAAAAATAAGTAAAACAACAAGAAAAGAAAAGAAAAAATTATAAGTGCAATTTCTTATTCAATTTTGGGAATTATTATTTGGTACTTCTTCTTTAGAAAGTAAGAAGTTTGATTGTAATGTGTTAAGGAGAGCAAACTGTAAGATAGTATATCAGCAATGAAATAGGATATTTACTATCTTTCATTCAAAAGAAAATGCAAATTTTAAACCTAATTATAAAATGTGAAATATTAGTTGTCTTTGTATTGATTTTAGGAATTATTTTTTTATTTATAAAAGGGAAAATATATGAGCAACGTATTAAAGAAATACATCGAAGAAAAAAACATTAGTGCCTATCAAATTTCTAAAGAATCTGGGATTCCATATACGACCATCAATAATGCATTAAAAGATGGTAAAAAATTAGAGGGACAAACTGTTAAAGTGTTAAAAGCTGTAGCAATTGCAACAGATACAACACCAGGTCAATTATTTGATGAGCTAATTGAATTGGATAAAAGAGTTTAAAATAAAACTCTTTTTTATTTTGCTCCAAAAGAGATAGAGCCACTGTTCTGCTACTAATTAGTAGCAAGGTATTCTAGATATTGTTATAATAATATTATCAATAATAAATAAGGAGAGTTCAGATGGACGTTGCTGAAGCATTAGCAAGATTAAAATTTCTTGTTAGACACAACAAATTTAAAATGGTCAGGAGAACTGATAAAATGGCAATGCCAGTTTCTGTACCGCTTGCTAAAGAATTAATTAGGCAACTATCAATTGACGATTTTGTTAAGCATGAACCTAATCGTAACAATCCATTACAATTTGTATGGATATTTAAAACTGCTGATGAGCAGAAATACTATATAAAGTTTGTTTTTACAGAAAATAATAATTTAGTAGTGTTTATCAGTTTTCATCTGGATTATTAAGGAGGAAAGTTACATGGTTTACAAAAAAGATTTTTCAACAACCTACACAATCAATGGACATGAATACGCAATAACTTTTCCAGCTCTTTTTGATAGTAATACAAATGAATTGATTCCCAACAACGAATTAGATGATAAAGCTGCTGAAAAAGCCCGTCAGTTATATCGCAAAGATATGGGCCTAATTTCGCCTCAAGACTTGAAAAAGTATCGTGCAAAATTAAGTTTATCTCAGAGAAATTTAGCAGAATTAACTGGATTGAGTCCCAACACGATTGCTTTATACGAAGCAGGAGCTTTCCCAACTGCAGCAAATAATAATATACTAAAAGCTTTAATCAAAAATGATCAAGTTCTACAACAATATTTAATTGATAACTCTAATCAATATTCTGATGAATTACTTTCAAAAATAAATTCATATCTTAAAAATGAAAATAGCATTATTTCACCAGATAAAATAAAGCCTAAATATACAGCTGTTCAATTAGCTAATTGGCTACTTGTTGAAAATTATTTTGAAAGAGAGTGCAATAAGAATATTGATCCACTTTCTCAAATGAAAGTAATAAAGTTGCTTTATTTTGCATATGGGAGATATTTAGCTTCTACTAAGAATAAATTATTTTCTTCTCCAATTATCCATTTACAATATGGCCCTGTAGTTACTGAAGTACACGAGAAGTTTAAAGGACAAACTGTGTTAAACGATGAGAAAATCGAAAAAGGAGCGATTGAGGATTACAATACAGTTTCTCAAGATGAAGAAATATCAGAATTATTGCATGCGGTTAATCAAAAGTATATCGATTATACAGCAGCTGGTTTAAGCAAAATAACACATCGAAAAGGCTCTCCTTGGTCTTTAACACAAGAAAAGTTGATAATTAAGGATCAATTAATTTTTGATAGTTTTAGTAAAGGTAGAGAAGAATAATCAAAATTGAAAGTCAAAAGAGTTTGAAATAAAACTCTTTTTTATTTTACCTGTGTCAACAATCATTTTGATAGGAATACATGAGGATTATTGCTATTATGATTTCAGAAAAAATAAAAAATCAATTTAAATTTATATATATAATGGAGTATTAAACTTTTATGATTACTTTAAAGTATATGTCTATTAAATTGAGACCGTAAAATAGTTT